>JACOST010000010.1 GCA_016178705.1 Deltaproteobacteria bacterium
GCAACCCGGACGATCCGCAGCCAAGCACGACGCCACGTCGGAAACAGACCGACCGACCACAGCGAATGATTCACCCAATCCACGATCAGCGCCTCCCGAGACGGAGGCCATGCGGCCAAATGGTTTTTCTACAAGCTCGTTGGGCGGACCGAGAGTAGCTGGTCACACATGAACTCTGATCCAATTGACGGGCCGATTCCTGGCAGCCGATGGAATCGCGAAGGAGCGACGGGAGCGTCCCAGAAATGACGACAGCAGGCACGACCTCCAACGATCGCATCAAAGTCTCCCCTGAAATCGAAGCCGAGTTCGTTGGCGAGACAGCGAAGGCCCGACTGGCGCGGAGCTTCCTGCGTTTTGCGGAGGCGTTGCTCGCGGAGGACGTGGACGCAATCGAGGCGGTCGTATTGCCGGATGTACGCTGTCACGAGCTTGAGGAGGACGATCTGGACCCGCGGACGCTTCGTCGGGGGTCGCCTCGCAGAGCGTTGGGACCGCGCGGACCTGATACAGAAGTTGAACGCGAAATGAGCGGGCCGACCATTCTCCGGCGCGCCGCCCAACGAGCCGCTGAAGCTGACGGCCGCGGGCTTCAGCTGCGCGTGCGGCCATGCTCGACACGACTCGTGGCAGGATCACGCGCGACCGCAGCTTAGCGGCCATCCGTTCGGCGGGTGTGTTCCGCGGTAGAATCTGCTATCGCTAGCCTTGGAAGGTTGAGCGAGAATGGCGAAGAGAGCCGAGAAGGTCAGCGAGCTGCAGATTGAGCGCCCTCTACGCGCGAAGCTGTCGCCCGCGGAATCCCTGAAGCGCATGAGGGGATTCGAGCGGCGAAAGGACGAGTTCGTTGCCGCTGTCCGAAAGAGCAAGAGTCGAAGTCTACCTGCCTGATCTCCCAATGCAGCCGTATCAGGACCTGCTTGAGGCCCTTGATCGCGAGTTCGCGCATACGTTTGGGGGAGCAACGATCATCCGCGGACTCGACGGCAGCTATTTATCGCGGCTCGGGACACAGATCCGTGATCGCATCAACCTGATTTACACCGACACACCGTTTGGCCTGCGCGCCCATCACGAAGCCATCGCGCGCTACGCGAACCATCTGCGCGACGCCGCGGCTGCAGCCTTGGAAGAAGAAGCGGTCTTGGTTGTCGTCATCGCGGTGTACCATGCGGAGTAACGGAGAAGGGCCGAACAACCACTTCCAGCGGCCGCGCGGGAAGAACGCGCGCGGCCGACTCAACCGTCCACTGATGCGACCAGCCGTCCCAGCGTGTGCGGTAAACGATCGCTCACTTCCGACGCGAGGAGTCCCAACTCCGAACCGCGAGCCGCGACGATCTCGTCCGCAGCGGCGCCGTGGACGTACACACCCAGTTGCACGGCTTCGATCGGATCGAGTCCCTGCGCCAGCAACGCGCCGAGAATCCCCGACAACACGTCGCCCATGCCGCCGGCGGCCATGCCGCTGTTGCCGCTGAGATTGATCCACGCCGCACCGTCCGAACTCGCGATCACGCTGCGCGCGCCCTTCAGCACGACCACACACTCCTTGGCATCGGCGAAGCGCCGCGCAACGCCGACGCGATCGCTTTGCACCGCGGCGCTGTCGGAATTCGTCAGGCGCGCCATCTCGCCCGGATGGGGGGTCACGATCAGCGCCGCCCGCGCTCGTGGCCACTCCGGCAACCCAACCATGCAGGTCAGCGCGTCAGCATCGGCCACCACGGGAATCTCCGCGTGCTCCAGCAGCCACCGCACGGTGCGCTGCGCATCGTCGTGCGTCCCCAAACCGGGACCAACCACGACACACGACTTGCCTTCGAGCAGTCGCGCCAACTGCGAGGCGTCGAAAACCAGGCGATCATCATGATCAGGCAGTGGTGCCGTCATCACCTCGGGCGCCGCCGCACACAGAATCGCGTTGAGCGATGCGGGGCCCGCGAGCGTGACGAGTCCGGCCCCCGCACGCAGCGCAGCACGCGCCGCGAGTTGCGCCGCCCCGGTCTTGCCGCGCGAGCCAGCGATGACTAGCGCGTGCCCGCTGTCGCCTTTGTGTGCATCACGCCGCCGCCGCGGCACCAGCCCAGCGATCGCACCGCGCTCGATCGCGCGCGCTGCCGGGCTGACGATGTCCACGGCGGCCGGCGTGATGCCGATGTCGACGACCGCCAACTCGCCGCAGTAGTCAGCGCCGGGATACAAGAGCTGGCCAAGTTTGGCGAAGCCGAAGGTCGCCGTCGCTTCGGCCTGTACGCAGGTACCCAACGGCACGCCACGATCGGCGCCGAGACCCGAGGGAATGTCGACGGCGAAGATCGGCGTACCGCTGCCGTTCATCAGCTCGATCACATCGGCGGCGAAACCAGTCACCGGCGCATTGAGTCCAGTGCCGAAGATCGCATCAACCGCGAGGGCGGCGCCACTGATGTGTTCGCTCAGGCGTTCGAGATCGCTCGCCGTGGTAATCTCTTCCACCACGCCGCGACCCTTCACGAACGCGGCGAGATGGCGCGCGGCATCGCCTTTGACGTCGCTCTGGTGCCCGAGCAGGGCCACACGCGTGCGCACGCCGCGGCGGCGCAGCAACCGCGCCATCACGAAGCCATCGCCGCCGTTGTTGCCTTTGCCAGCCACGATGACAACCGACTTGCGCCGCACGTGCGGGAACCAGTGCAGCAGCGCGGTCGAGGCGCCCTGCCCCGCCCGCTCCATCAACACATGACCCGGTGTGCCGTGTTCGATCGTGAGCTGATCGAGGCGCCGCATCTCCGCGGCGGAAACGAGGATCATAGGCGATCGCGCACCATCACCGGCTGCGTGCGGCAACCATGAGCGCCTTCATTTCCCGCACCGCTTGCTCCAAGCCGACGAACAGTGCGTGCGCGACCAGGCTGTGCCCGATGTTGAGTTCATGAATCTCGGGGATCGCCGCGATCGCATCAACATTGGCGAGATTCAAACCGTGGCCGGCATTGACGATCAGGCCAGCAGCGGCGGCGCGCTGCGCAGCCGACTGGATGCGGCGCAGCTCGACGGCGCGCTCCACGGCGGCGGTCGCATCGGCGTACTTGCCGGTGTGGATTTCGATGGCATCGGCGCCGAGTCGCATGGTCGCCTCGATCTGGCGTTCGTCCGGATCGATGAACAGACTCACGCGGATGCCCGCGTCGCGCAACGCACTGACGACGCGGCTCATCGTCTCGATCTGCCCTGCCGCGTCGAGCCCGCCCTCGGTCGTCAACTCCGCTCGCTTCTCCGGCACGATGCACGCGTCCTGCGGCCGCAAGCGACACGCATTGCGCACCATCTCTTCCGTCGCCGCCATCTCGAGATTGAGCTTCGTGGCGATGTGGATCCGCAACTGATCGACATCGCCGTCTTGGATGTGGCGACGATCTTCGCGCAGATGAACGGTGATGCCGTCCGCGCCCCCGCGCTCAGCCGCGCCCGCAGCGTCCAGTATCGACGGGTACGTCGTGCGGCGCGCTTGCCTTAACGTCGCAACGTGATCGATGTTGACTCCGAGATAAATCGGCCGCGCCATTGTGATGATAGCGGCGCCTACGTCGCCAAATGTTTCTGGATCGCCTGCGCGATCTCGTCCACGCAGGCGTCGACTTGATCGAGCTGCTCGGCTTCGACCATCACACGCAACAGCGGCTCCGTCCCGGAATAGCGCACCAGCACGCGGCCGCGATCTCCCAACCGCCTCGTCACGCTATCGATAACTCGTTGAACCGCCGGCACCGTGTTCAGCTCGCGGCGCTGCTTCACCGGAACGTTGACCAGGCGCTGAGGAAACCGTGTCATAATCTGCCGCAGTTCGCTGAGCGGCCGTTGCCGCCGAACCAGCACGGCAAGCAACCGCAACGCCGTGAGCAAGCCGTCGCCGGTGGTGCTGTGATCGAGCAGCACGACGTGGCCGGATTGTTCGCCGCCCAGGTTGCACCCCGTGCGACGCATCTCCTCGACTACGTAGCGGTCGCCGACCGGGACGCGCACGAGCCGCGCTCCACGTTCGCGCAGCGCAATCTCGAGGCCGAGATTGCTCATCACCGTGGCCACGACTGTGCGATCCTTGAGCCGCTCGTAGACGAGGAGTTCATCGGCGAGGATGGCGAGCACGGCGTCGCCGTCGACGATCTCGCCGGTTTCGTCGACGAAGATGGCGCGATCGGCATCGCCATCGAGCGCGATTCCGATTTGCGCGCGCTCCCGACGCACGAGATCCTGCAGCGGCGCCGGGTGGAGGGCACCGCACTCGTGATTGATGTTGAGGCCGTCCGGATCGACGCCGCGCGCGAACACCGTCGCTCCGAGTTCTTGCAACACTTCAGGGGCGACGCGATAGGCGGCGCCGTGCGCACAGTCGATCGCGATGCGCACGCCTTCGAGCGTCAGCTCGCGCGGGAAGGCTTGCTTCACGAACACGTTGTAACGTCCGAGCGCATCGTCGATGCGAAACGCCTTGCCCACGGCGTCGGCGGTGGGCCGCACGGCGTCGAGGGCACCATCATTCATATAGTGCTCGATCTCCGCCTCGACCTCGTCGGGGAGTTTGAAGCCGCTTTCGGCAAAGAACTTTATTCCGTTGTCTTGATACGCGTTGTGCGAGGCGGAAATCACCACGCCCGCATCGGCGCGCAGGCTGCGGGTGAGAAATGCGATCGCCGGCGTCGGCATCGGCCCAACCAGCAGTACATCGACGCCCATCGAGCAGAAGCCAGCCGTCAGCGCACTCTCGAACAGATAGCCGGAGATGCGCGTGTCCTTGCCGATGATGATCTTGTGCCGGCGAGCATCGCGGCGAAAGACATGCGCCGCCGCACGCCCCAGTCGCAAGGCGGTCTCGGCGGTCATCGGCTCGACGTTGGCCACGCCCCGAATACCATCGGTACCGAACAGCCGGCGAGCGTGCGTGCGTTTCGTCCCCATCACTTCTGCTCTTTGGTCAATCGAAGCCGGAGCTGCGCCGGTTCCCGCCGCACGACTTCGATCTCGGCAGGCAACTCCACCTGCGGCGCCCGCTCGTACTTTCCCGGAGCCAACCCGGCCGCGTCGATATAGACCTCGCCACGGTTCAGCTCAAGCGCGTCCACCGCGCGCTTCGGCCCCCGCACGATCACGCGGATCTCCGGTGGCTCGACGGTCGCACGATACGTCGTGTGGCGGATCGTGACCGGCAGGCGGCGGAGTTCCCGCTCGGCCTCGATTTCACTCACGTGGACCTGCACCGCGACGCGCTGCGCGCTGAACGAAACGTACTCGCTGACCTCCGCCAACCCGACCTCGCGCTCAACGATACCGGCGGCGGCATCACTCAAGTCGAGCGGCTCGGTCTCGATCGCTTTGAGATCATCGACCGCCGACGCGGGACCGAACACTTGCACGCTTTCCGGCGAGATCTTCGCATCGATCACGCGCAATCCCGCCGCAACTTTGCTGGCGGCTTGCAGCCGCACCGGCACCGTGCGCCGGACCACGCGTTCGAGATCGAGCGTCACCTGCGCGGGAGTCAGTCGGACGATCTTTACACCGCGCGGGAGGTTGAGTGAGTCCGCGGCCACACGAAACACGCCGGGCCCCGACCGCATGCCGGCAAGATCGAGCGGGATCGCCAGTCGTTTGCGATCGATGCGATTCAACAAGGTGCGCGGGCCGCTCACACGCAAATCGATGAAATCCACGCGAGGACTGGTCACCATCAATCCGGTCGGGATATCGCGCAACTCGAGCGCAACTTGCAGTGCTTGCTCGGTGTCGCGCTCGCTGGCGTTGACGAACGCCCACAACCCGAACGCGACTACCAGCGAGATCAGCTTGAGACCGATGTCGCGCGTGAACGCGGCGCGCCAGCGTTCGCGATCGCGCAACGGCTGCAAGCGCCGCCACATCGCAGCCAGCGCGGCTCGATCGAGGCCCTTCATTCGACCAACAACTTCAGCAGCGTGCTGCGCAGCGTGCCGGCGTCGAGGTCGCGCGTGATGCGGCCCTCACGCACCATTGAGATGCTGCCTTCTTCTTCGGAGACCACAACCACCACGGCGTCGGTCTCCTCAGTCAACCCGATCGCGGCGCGATGGCGCGTGCCCAGCGTCTTGCTGACGTTCGGGTTGGTCGTCAGCGGGAGGAAGCAGCCGGCGGCGGTGATGCGACCCTTCTGGAGGATCAGCGCCCCGTCGTGAATCGGCGACGTCGGCATGAAGATGCTGAGCAGCAACTCGCGGCTGACGCGCGCGTCCAGCCGAGTACCGACCTCGATGTACTCGTTGAGACCAACTTCGCGCTCAAAGACAATCAGCGCCCCGATGCGCTTGCCCGCCAAGGCGACGGTGGACCGGATGACTTCCTCGATGTCCTGGTGTGCGACTCCGCGCTCGGCGCCGAACAGCGAGCCGGCCCCGACCTGCGTGAGCGCGCGGCGGATGTCGTTCTGGAAGATCACCACGATCAGCAACAGGAAGGAGCTGAGGAAGTTGTCGAGGATCCAGTTGAGCGTGTAGAGATCGAAATATTGCGACGACAGATAGGTGACGAAGACGACAGCGAGGCCGATCAGCATCTGTGCAGCGCGCGTGCCGCGGATGAGATCGATGATGCGGTAGACCACAAACCCAATCAGGACGATGTCGACGGCATCCTGAATGCGGAAGTTGGCCAGCAGTTCGAGCATGATGAGCGGGGCGGTTCAGGCGCCGCTCGCGCTGTGGGCAGGGGCCTCGGGCCGGCGCCGCGAGACAGCGAGGGGCGCGAGACGATCAGGCCCGCGCATCGGCGCCGGCGGCGCTGATCGGAACCGAGCCGTTGTCCCCGCGCACGCTGCGAAGGATCTCGTCGATTTCGGCCCCGTCAAGCGATTCCTTCTCGAGTAGAGTCTCCGCGATTCGATGCAGCGAATCGAGATTGGCTTCGAGCAGATCACGCGCCCTCTGATAGCTATCCTGGATGATCCGGCGGACTTCGTTGTCGATCTCGCGGGCGGTGCGCTCGGAGTAGTCTTGCATCTGCGCGAAGTCGCGGCCGAGAAAGATCTCCTCGTTGCGCTTGCCGAAGGTCATCGGCCCAAGGTGCTCGCTCATGCCCCACTCGCAGACCATCCGGCGCGCCAATTCGGTGGCCTTCTCGATGTCATTACCGGCACCCGTCGTCATGTGTTGCAGGATCAGCTCTTCCGCGACCCGACCGCCGAACAGGATCGCCAGGTTCTGCATCAGGTATTCTTTCGAGTACGTGTGCTTCTCGTCGATTGGCAGTTGCTGCGTGAGTCCGAGCGCGGTGCCGCGCGGAATGATGGTCACCTTATGAATCGGATCGGCGCCGGGGATGAGCTTGGCGACCAGCGCGTGTCCGGCTTCGTGGAAGGCGGTATTGCGGCGCTCTTCGAGAGTGATGATCATGCTGCGCCGTTCCGAGCCCATCATCACCTTGTCTTTGGCCAACTCGAAGTCGCGCATCGCGACGCGTTCAAGACCGTTGCGCGCGGCCAGCAGTGCGGCTTCATTGACCAGGTTCTCGAGATCGGCACCGGCAAAACCCGGTGTCCCACGAGCCAGCGTCGGCAGATCGACATCCTCGGCCAGCGGCACACGACGAGTGTGCACGCGCAGAATGCCTTCGCGGCCCTTCACGTCGGGGCGCGGGACCACGACGCGACGATCGAAACGACCGGCGCGCAGGAGAGCCGGATCGAGCACGTCGGGGCGGTTGGTGGCGGCGATCATGATCACGCCTTCGTTGGCTTCAAAACCGTCCATCTCCACCAGCAACTGATTGAGTGTCTGCTCTCGTTCGTCGTGACCACCACCGAGGCCGGCGCCGCGATGGCGACCAACCGCGTCGATCTCGTCAATGAAGATGATGCACGGCGCGTTTTTCTTGCCTTGCACGAACAGGTCGCGCACTCGCGACGCGCCGACGCCGACAAACATCTCGACGAAGTCCGAACCACTGATCGAGAAGAACGGCACCCCGGCCTCGCCCGCAATCGCGCGCGCCAGCAAGGTTTTGCCGGTGCCGGGCGCACCGACCAGCAGCACGCCCTTGGGAATGCGACCGCCGAGCTTAGTGAACTTTTTCGGATCCTTCAGAAAGGCGATGATCTCTTCGATTTCTTCCTTGGCTTCATCGATGCCGGCCACGTCGGTGAAGGTAACCTTCTGTGAATTCTCGGTCAGCAACTTTGCCCGGCTCTTGCCAAACGACATCGCCTTGCCGCCACCGACCTGCATCTGGCGCATGAAGAAGATCCATACGCCGATGAGCAGCAGCATCGGGAACCATTGCAACAGGATGGTGATGTACCACGGATCGCTGTCTTCCGGCTTGGCGGTGATCTTCACGCCCTTCGCCCGCAGCAGCTTGATCAGTTCCGGGTCTTCCGGCGCAAAAGTCTTGAAGCGCTCGCCGTTGTGGAACTTTCCCTTGATGTTGTGACCCTGAATGGTGACCTCGGTGAGGTCGCCCTTGTCGAGAGCCGCAACGAATTCGCTGAAGATAATGTCCGGTTCGCGCGCCTGCTGCTTGTTGAAGAGGTTGAAGAGCAGCAGGAACATGAGGCCCAGTACGAGCCAAAGCGCGACATTACGTGAGATCTGGTTCACCACTCCCTCAAAGAAAATCCGCTTGAGACCGTAACATACGGAGACTATCCCAGCAATGGTCGTCCGCCACCTTCGACCCGCAACCAGACCACCCGTCGCGTTCGCCGACCGATCAGTCCGCAGACACTGCGAACCACCCCCGGCACCCACACCACCTCGGCACCGGATTGAACGACCGGGCAACTCGCCCGCAAGGCTCGTGGCACACGCCGGTCGATGAGGATGTCGGACAATTTCTTCCGCCCAGTCATTCCGCAGGGTCGAACCCGGTCGCCGGGCACGGGATTCCGCACCGTGAAGGTGCCGGCAATCGTGTCGGCATCGACGACGGCGCTCCAGAGATCGCGCGGCAGCGGATCGCCGGTGTATCGCTCGACCGGCCCCGCCGCGATCTGCCAATCGCGAAACGCGACTCGTTCGCCCGGCGCTAGCAGACACGGCGGCGGAACCGCCGCTGCGATCCTAGCCGCCACGAAGCGCACACGATCGTATTCCCGCAACACGGTTCCACCCGGCAGATCGACGCCACGGTTGGGCCGACCGTCACGCAACAGATCGAGCACGGCGGTCACGTGATGCAACGCGAGTCCGCGCGCGCTACCGCGCTGCGTACGCAACCAGTCACGGACCAGGTCGCGCCGCAACCCGGTCGGCAACTCTTGCAGTGCGGCGACCGAGAGCCAGCCCACCTCGCTGGTCACACCCTGCGCCGGTCCTCTGTCGCGCAACTGGCTGAGAGTCGCCAGATCAGCGAGGGCGCGATCGATGCGCGGATTCAGATCGCGCAGCAGCGGCAACACTTCGTGGCGAATACGATTGCGGAGAAATCGACCATCGCGATTGCTGCTGTCTTCACAGAACGGCAGCGCTCCCGCCGCCACGAATGCCTCGACCTGCGCGCGCGTGCAAGCGAGCAGCGGGCGGATGATGCGCCCGTCGCGCACCGGCCGCACACCGGCGAGTCCACTCGGCCCACTGCCGCGCACGATGCGCAGGAGCACGGTCTCGGCCTGATCGTTCCGCGTATGGCCGGTGGCGATCTTGGTCGCCCCCACTTGGCGAGCCGCACGGTCCAGCGCGTCGTAGCGCGCGCACCGCGCCCGCTCCTCGGTGTTGCCACCCCGCTGCAGCGCGGACGAGAGGTGGTGCAGGTGGAACGGCACGTTGAGTTGCGCTGCAACCGAGCCGGCCAGCGCCGCATCACGATCCGATTCCGCACCGCGCAGCCCGTGATGCACGTGCGTTGCACTCACCGTAATCGCGAGCCGGGGAGCGAGGTGCACCAGCGCCGCCAGCGTCGCCACCGAGTCGGCGCCGCCCGAGAGCGCGACCAACACGTGATCGCCGGGCGCGACCATCTCGTAGTGCGCGAGGGTATGGCGCACGGCCCGTAGAAATGAAGCGACTTCGCGTTGCACGGTAGACGGCACTTTGGCATGGTGCCCGCGGCAACTCAATGCAACGTTCACGAGTCGTAGCGTGCATCGTCGGGCTGATCGGCGCGATGGCGGTCGCCGCCTCTGCAGCGGCCGGCCCGGTGGCCGGCCCGACGCCGCGAGGATTCAGCGCGGATATCCTCAAGGCCTTGTCGGAAGTGCGCCGACAATACGGCAACGACGCGGTGATGATCGAAGGTTTCCTCATGGGCCAAGCGATCGAAAGCGGCTCGGTGCTCGAAACCGCCGTTGGCGTCTCCGGCGTCGAGGAGCACGCGCAGCACAAATACCTCACGTTCAAACTCGACAGCGGCATCGTCTACAACGACCGCGAGTTGGACGCGGACGCCCGCCTCGCGCGCACGTGGACGCGCATCATCGAACCCACCCTGCGGCGCTTCAAGACCATCGACGTGCCTGCCGACGGCGTCAGCTTCGCCATCTCCTACACGCACAAACCGTACACCGACGAGCCCGACCTGCGCGCGCACCTCAGCGAGGGCCACGGCGAGCCGGAGGATGCGGTTTTCTACCTGCTCACTCGCGACCTCAGCGAGTTGATGGCCAGTCGCATCAGCGCGCAACAGCTCGTCGACCGCTCGATAGTGACCGCCGACGGAGCCGCGCGTCAGATGAAAGTGGAACCGCCGCAGCCGACGCCCGCCCCGGAGACAGACTGAAGGCTGCGACTTGCGATGACCATCATCGTCACTGGGGCAACCGGTTTCATCGGTACGGCACTGTGCCGGGCACTACACGAAGCTGGGCACCGCGTCATCGCGCTCTCGCGTAGCGGCGCCGCCGCGCGCCGCCAACTCGGCGAGCGGGTTGAAGTGATCGAGTGGTCGTCGCCGCAATGGCAGAGCGAAGTCGCCGCGGCCGACGCGGTGATCAATCTCGCCGGCGAGTCGATCGCCAGCGGGCGCTGGACGGCGGCGCGCAAGCAGGCGATCGTGCGCAGCCGCCTCGATACCACCGAACAAGTTGTCAAGGCGATGCGCGCGGGCGGTAAACCGCGGCGTGTATTCATCAGCGCGTCGGCGGTCGGTTACTATGGCCCTCATGCCGACGAAACTCTCGATGAAACCGCCGCGGCCGGCAGCGGCTTCCTCGCCGACGTATGTCGCGCTTGGGAGCACGAAGCGCAGGCGGCCGAAGCGCTCGGCGTCCGCGTGGTACGACTCCGCCTCGGTGTCGTGTTGGGCGACGGCGGCGGTGCGCTCGCGCGCATGGTGCTGCCGTTCAAGCTCTACGCCGGTGGTCCGCTGGGAAGCGGGCAACAGTGGCTCTCATGGATTCACCGCGACGATGTGGTCGGCTTGATAAGATTCGCCTTGGAGCACGATACGATCGCGGGCGCGTTGAACGCGACCGCACCCGACCCGCAGCGCATGCGCGACTTCTGCCAGACGCTGGGCAAAGTGATGGGCCGCCCGTCGTGGGCGCCGGTGCCCGCGGTCGTCCTCCGTCTCGCTTTGGGCGAAATGGCCGACATGCTCCTCAGCGGCCAGCGCGTGCTCCCCGCCGCGGCACAACGTGCCGGCTACATCTTTCAGTTTCCGCGGCTCGAACCGGCGCTGCGCGAGGTTCTCGGTTAGCAGTCCGTTGAAAAAGTGGGGCGCCCTCGAGACGGCGCTTCGCGCCTCTGCTAGGCGTTCGATCTACTTTGGCGGAGCGGTCTCCGACATCAACGCGGCGATCTCCTCAGCCGGAGCGCTGTGCTGCAGCACGACGAAACTGCGTAGCGAGATCGGCGCGGCTTCCGCGGAGACTCCCTTAACCGAAGACGCGATATAAAGCGGCGTTTGCAGAGGCGGATTGAACGCGCTTTCGAACGTGCGGTCATCCTTCAGCGCGCCGTCGATATAGAGCGACATCAACGCATCGCCCCAGGTGATGGCCACGTGATGCCATTCGCCTTTCGCGAACTCGATCCCGCTGCCGACACTGAGCTCGCGGCCGTCGTCCGGGGTGAACAGGAAGCGGATGTAGTGCGGTCCCATCCCCAACTCGAGCCGGTTCTGCCACGTGCCGGGAAGCAACTCGACCAGCCCGCGCCCCTTACCATCCTCCGGGTCAGTCTCGCGCCGTATCCAGAGCGCGATCGTGCTGCTTGCGGGATCAACCCCGCCGGAGTCGGCGAACGCCAACACCGCCGCGGAGGGAAACAAGGCCGCACCCGAGCTGCGATCGAATTCGATGTCCTGCTGAATCGCTGGAGCGGTCTGATCCGCGGCGGACACCGTACCGTCGAAGCTCAGCATCAGCGCCGGACCGGTCTTGTCCTTCTCGGAACGCTTGGCGGGTGCAGCTTCGACGGCCTCGTCGGTCTGTTCGATCTTCGCCACCTTGGCCGCACCTCCGCGACCAGGGGCTGGGGTCACCGATGTGTCCGTTGACGTTCGCACGGCGGGCTCAATGGGCGGTGCGCCGGGCGCGGCGTTTGTTTCACGCGGCGCGCTTCCGCCGCCGTTGTCCGCCTCGTCACCGCCAGCTTCGTACTCGGGTTGCGCCCGACGCGGCACCGCCGGCGTCCACCCCATCCGGCGCGCGACCGGCTCCGCCAAGGGCGGGGGCTGGGTGGTCGCGACATAACGCCGCAACGCGACGGCGCCCGCAATCAGGGTGACGATACCGACCAGGCCAGCGATCCAGCGCGCGGTGGACGACATGATTTGTTCACTACCACTTTTCGTATTGCACTGCGCGTCGCGCGTAGCCCGCGCCGCGCAACGTGTCGCGCAAGCGGGTAACGACGTCGCCGACGCCACAGATGTAGAAGCTGCGCCCGCGATCCTGATCCGCCGCGACGTAGCGGGCTTGCATGCGCTCCAGCAGCACCGCACACGACGGTGCGATGATCGGCTCGAAGCTGAACCACCGATGCTGTTGCGCCAGTGCCTGCCATTCGGCGAGGTACAACAGCTCTGCCTCCGACTGCGCACGATAGTGCAAGCGCACGGGCGCAGCGCGTTCGGTTGCCAACGCGCGCCGCAGCATTGGACGGATGGGGGCGATGCCGGTGCCATCAGCGATGAAAACGGTCTCCACTGTCGGAGGGCCCGCGAGCGTGAAGGTGCCCCACGGTCCCGTGAACGACAGCGGTGCGTCGACGCGGAGACTGAACAGATACGCGCTCACGAGACCGCCCGGAACGATGTTGAGACAGATCTCCAACACGCCGGACTGCTCCGGATCCGACGCGATCGAGTACGGCCGCACCAGGCTGTGGCCATCGATGGTCAGTTGCAACGAGATGAACTGTCCCGGAATGAAACGGAAGCTGCGATCCGTCGGCACGCGCAGGAACAGCGAGCGAGTGTCGGGCGTGTGTTCGACGACGCGCTCAATGACGCTGAGGTACGGACTCATTACTGTTGATTGATGGTGAACCGCGGAATCAGCACCACCACTTCGGCATCGGCCTCAATCACCGCCTGGCAGCCGAGCCGTGAAGTCGGTGTCAGGCCGGGCGCCTTGTCGAGGAGATCTTCTTCACTCTCGGAACTCTCCGAGAGATGCTCAGCGCCGCCCTTCACGACCACGTGGCAGGTGGTGCACGCGCAATTGCCACCGCAGGCATGATCGAGATGGAGATCGTGCCCCAGCAGCACATCGAGCACCGAGCCCGGTAGGCCGTCGTGCTGAAATGGGGCCTTGCGGGGATCGAACTCGATCACGCGTTCGGGGTCGCCGGTTTCGTATAGGACGCGCAGTTTCGCCATCAGTGGCGCTTGTAGCATCCGGGTCCCAGCGAGGCGAGTCAGTCTCGCCGGGCACCTTAAGGGAGTAACTGCTGACTGCTTAGTGACGTGGTCCGGGATGGACATCACCGCCGGGCCCTGGACGACAGCCGAACGGCCCGACGCACACACACTCGTGGCTGCAGCTGCCGGCCGAGCAGTGATCAATCGTGCATCCGTTGCCATCGTCGCAGTCTTGATCGGACATGCACGGTTTGGGCGGCACACACGAATGGCTCTGCTCGTCACAGTCGCCATTGACGACCGTCAGGCAACCGCGCGGGCAGATCGGCTCGACCTCGACGAACGGAATCTCGAAGCATGCGCTCAACGGCTCCGCACATTGGCAACAGATGTGACCGTGAGGCGGCGGTGGAATCGTCGGTGGCGGTGCGCACGGGGCGATGCATGCACAGCCGCCTGGCTCGTGGTGCCGCAAATGGTCGCCGCAGACACCGGCGGCCGTCGAGCCGTCGGGGCACACCAGCTTGCACGGTCCGCCGCACAGGTTGCGCGCCTCGCACGGCTCGGGAGTCGGCGGCGGCGATGCGCAGGTTGCACTGCAGGCGCAGGTCAAATCGCCGTGACACACACCGGCCACGGTATGTCCGTCTTCACATTGGACCTGGCAGGCGCCGCTACACTCTTCGCGTTCGCCACACGTCAACGGCGGCGGCAGCGGTCCGCACGATGCGCACGCTTCGGCAACACAGCGCCCGGTCGCCGGATCAAACTGATCGGCCGGACACCACGAAGTGATATCGAGCGGCTGCGTATCACCATGGGTGAAATGACAACAGCGCTCGCGCGAAGCTTGGAACGACGGCCCGGCACAACGCGGCCCGATGAAGCATTGCCCACTGGCGCTCGGCGTACCGCCCGGCGTCGGCGTCGCAACCGGCGTCGGCTCGGGCGGCGCCGCAGCCAGCTCGAAGCCGAGGACCGCAAACGTTTGCTCGTTCGGATCGAGCACCGAAACGGCGAGGATCTGCACCTTGACGGCCGCGTCGGCGAGCGTGTGAATCGGCAGCGGGGTATCAACGAACGCATTGCCGTCCGCGAGATCGAAACTGACGGAGAACGGCGGCGCAGTACTCGCCGCCCCTTCCGGCGTCACTACGGCGCTGATCACAAGATGATTGCCCTGGTTGCTGACGGCATTGCCGTTGGCATCAACAACGCCACGTAGCAGCAGCCGCACGTGCGGCGGCTCGTCCGTCGGCCGCATGAACAGGTCGCGGCCCCGGCGCAGCCGGGCACGCCGACCGGCGCGCTCGGGCATCGGGACTGGCAGCCGGCCGATCGCAACATGACCGTCGCCGATGCCGAGATGACTCGTGTTGTTGGCCGGTGTCACCAGATCACCGACCAGGCCATCGGCGAGTGCCGCGGGGAACGCAAACGAGCGCGTCGCCGAACGCGGTAGGTCGCCCGCGAGCGTTGCGGCGGCAAACAACGCGCAGGCAATGCTCACGGTTGCTGCAGAAACTCGGCGACAAATCATGGGTGATCTCTCCATCTCGTGCTAGCGATTGTACGCTGTCGAAGGCGCGAACACGAGCGGCGAAGCGGCGCGCAGCAAAACAGCGGAAGCGGCGGCCGATGCTTTTGCCTTGCCGGCGTTCCGCAGGGCCGTGCTCGCACAAATTCGCTTTGACTGCCCCGCGATCGCCCCGCATACTCTGTGGCTATGATCGGACGATCGATGCGGCTCGCAGTCCTCGTGCTCCTCACGCTATCGGCCCTGCCCGCGGGCGCGACCCCGCGCGGCAAACGTGCACCACGCCCGGCGGTCGCGAGCGAGGCCGCCGTGCAGTTCAACACGGCGGGCGGCGCGGCCGACTTTGCGCCTTTGGGAGCCGATTCTGTGGTTCGACCCGGGTCCCAGTGCCGCCCACCGCGCAATCCGCTGACGTACCACGGTGGAAAACTGGTCACGAACCCCGACGTGTTTCTCATCTTCTGGGGTTCTCAATGGAACAGCGATCCTGAACATCTGTCCGCCAAGGCTGACCTCCTGAGCTTCTACCAGCAAGTCGGCAGCAGCGGCTACGCGTGTGCGTGGAATGAATATGGAGTACCGGGTCAGGCGTACGGCACCACGACCCTGGACAGCATGGCGCCCGACATCATCGCCAGCGCGCCACCGAATCCGCTGCCCGATGCAACGATCCAACAAATGATCCAGGATGAGATCGCCGCCGGCCGCGCGCCGACGCGAACCGACGACATGGTTTATATCGTGGTGCCGGCGAAGGGCGTGCCGGTCGACATCGGGGGCGAAACCGGCTGCGGCGGATCGAACTTCGTGTTCTGCGGCTATCACGACAGTTTCGGCACGTTCGCCGCCCCGTTTCGCTACGCGGTGTTGCCCTACCCTTGCAACCAGAACTTCTACACTTGCTTTGTCGATGCGAACGACACGCCCGGCAAAGCGCTCCAATCCGTCGGCTCGCACGAACTCGTCGAGCTGGTCACCGACCCCGATTCACCGCCAGTCGGCAACAGTGGTTGGTATAGCAATCGCGATGGACAGGAGAACGCCGACATCTGCACCTCATACGCCTGTAGCGTCGATCTGCCCATCGGCACCACCAACTCGTTCTGGTCGAACCTCAGCAACGGGTGCATCGATAGCGTCCCGTGTACACCGGCGGCCGATTGCACGGATACGACACCGGGCAACTGCGTGGCCGGATTGAGCGGCCTCAGCAAGTGCACGTTCGAATGGTTGGTCTATCCAAATCTCACCCACACCACCGTGGGTTTGCCCGGACGGACGGTGACCTGCAGTGACGGCCAACCGTTCTGCGACTTCGACGCCACTGCGGATGGTGCCTGCACTTTCCACATCGCCGCCTGCTTGAACAGTCAGGATCCGCGCGTGTCGTGCTCCGCGGCATCGATAACCAACGTCAAACTCCTCCGACCGCTGCCGACGAGCACGAATGCGACTGACAGCGCCAACGCGACGAATCTGCTCACCGCTCTTAGTACGGCAGATCCTGGATCGATCGGGACGCAATCAGGCGCGCAGGTCGCGTACAATCCGGCGGCCACCTCCGCCAACGCGTGCACCGGCTTCGTCGACGTCGTCGTGCCGTTGCGAACGGTCGGAACCCGCACGTTGCGCGGCGTCCGCACGGTGCTCGTCACCGCCAACACCACGACGACCCCGTCGCGTAATCTGCTGACGCTCTTCTGCACACCGCCGCAATAGCTCCTACCGGTCCGACCCTTTGACGCCGAGCGGCTGCGCCGCTAGTTCTTCGCTGGCCACTGAGGCATGTGAAGATCGCGGAGGAAGCCATGTGGATCGCGCACCATCGGATCGTTCTCATGAGCGTCTTGAGCGTTGGCGTCGCAGCCGCATGCAACGACGGCGGCTGTAACAACGACAACTTCGCCAATAAGGGTTTGATCAACGCTGGGGCCCGCTTCCAGCTCGTCCTTGAGGCGAATCCCCTGCCCGCCCGCCTACTGCTCGACTCGGCAACCGGCGATCTCTGGCAGTTGCAACCCGAGTCCGCAGGCGCCTCGCAATGGGTCCGCGTTGCCAGTGGCCCCACGGACGCCCGCCTGCTCAAGCCGCAAGAAATTCTCGGCGGGCATTCCCAGGCAATACCCACACCGTGATGTAGCGACACAGCTGTCGCCGCGCGCGGCAGCTCCGCCCACGCGATGCACGCAGCCCCGATCGAGCGAGGCGCGGAACTCCTTCACGCAACTTTCGTCACCAACCACCAGAGGATGACTAACCCAGCCGCGACGGCGGCAAGTGCGTTGCTCCGCAGCAGTCGATGCCGATGAAGCGAAGCGAACACGCCTTCCGGCAAGAGTGTCCACCCCGCGGCCCACGCCACTAAGGGAACTCCGAAGGGATGCTGGTGGAGTGACGCGATGATCCGCCCCTGAGTCAGGAGCAACAGCGCACGACCCATTCCGCATCCTGGACAGTCGTAGCCAGTCAGCGCGTGAAAGAGGCAGACACTCGGAAGTCGTCCGATCACATCGTGAACGTTCCACACGTTCAGCGCGTTGCCAACCGCCGCCAAGCCCAGGACCAGCAACCCCGCACGCATCAGCCGGATCTGGTCGCGGCTACGTTTCAAAGAAGCCATTGATCTCACTTTGCTGAATCGCATCGGCAACGACAGTGAGTCCCACCACCGAGAGCATTAGGCTGATCAGCGATAAATTCTCGACCGGTGGTTCGCCGAGATCGCGCTGGATCGCGGTGATGGCGCGGCCCATCAGGTACTCGGTGTACATGTGGTAAATCCCGCACGTTACCAGCGACAGCAAGAGCCAGGTGACGAAGCGGAACTCTTCGCGACCGAGAAACGCGTTCAACACGCGAAACTGGCGCCGCTGCCAGAACACATTGTAGATGCCGCAGGTGACCACCGTGAGGAGGAGATCCACCGCGACGTTGCTAACCGCATCGCTCGCATCGATCGGATGAGGCGGCATGTTCTGCATCAGACCCTCTCCTTCTCCCTGAAGTCACACGAGCGGAAAACCGAGCAGCGTTTGCAGCTCGACGAGTGCGGTATCTGGATGATCGACTTTGATCGTCGTCATGCCAAGCACTCTGGCGGTCTTGAGGTTGCTGCCGATGTCATCGAGGAAGACGGCGTCGGCCGGCGCAATGCCGAGCTGGTCGCAAGCGAGGTGAAAGATCCGCGGATCGGGTTTGCGCACACCGACGACTGCCGACTCGATGAAGGCGTCGAAGTGCGGCTTCAGCGCATGCGTGCCGCCGTCTTCGGCGACCCAGTTGTTGGTGATCGCACCGGTCAGTAGTCCATGGGCACGGATGCGACGGATCGCTTCGAGCATCGCCGGCCGTGGCGCGATCACTTGCGCCACCAAACCCATGAGTTCTCGCGCGGAGATGGCGACGCCGGCCGCGGCACAGTCGCCGTCGAAGACCGGATAGAATTCTTCCAGCGTCAACTCACCGCGCTCCAGCCGCGACCAGCCACCACTTGGCACGGTGTCCACTACGACTCGATTGATGAATCCGGAGGGAATGGCGTGCGCGCGCTCATACGCCGTGATCGCGTGCAGCGGCGAGCCGACCACGACTCCGCCGAGATCGAACAGGACCGCGCGGTACTGCATCCCGGCCACCTCAGCCATACGCGGCCGCCGCGGATCGGGTCACGATGGAACCTTCGTGGCCTTCGACGGATCGAGCTCAATCCGCGGTTTGTCCGGGTGCGGCCGATAGAGGATGACGGTGTGGCCGACCAGCCCGCAGAGCGCGGCGCCGGTGGCGTCGGCGACTGCGCGCCCCACCGCTTCCTTGTCCTGCGGTTGCCGCATCTGCACCTTGATTAACTCGTGATCCAACAACGCGCGCTCGACGGCCTGGACAATGCCGGGGCTCAGTCCGTCCTGACCCAACTGCACCAACGGTTTCAGATGATGCGCCAGCGCACGCAACCGCCGCACCTGTCGCGAGGAGAGAGCCAACGCCGCCATGGCGGACAATCTGACCTAGTGCCGCCGCGGCCGCAATCCTCAGGAATAGAGATCCTTGCCATCGTCGGTCTGTTTCGGTGCGGTCGCCGGCTTCCTGATTGGCGGATTGGGCAAGCGCACGATGCCCTTCTCCTTCAAGAGCGCGTGGTACTGCTCCTTGTCGTCGGGCACCGGGCGCGGATCGCCCGCCCAGGTCTCGAACAGCAGCGCACCGCGCGGGCCAGCAATCAACGGCCCGAACTTCGCGCCGAGTTCAAGCACGATCAGCGTACCGCGCGGACAGTGGCGATCACCAACCATCAGATCGCCTTCGAGCACGAAGACCAAGTGATCACTACAATGGCCGTGCCGCTCGATGACCACATTGGGGTCGTAGCGTCCGAGCACGACCATCCGCTTCGCGTTCCACTCGAGAAATTTCTCGTGCACCGAGACGCGCCGCTCACCGTGCATCTGGGCGATGACTTCGGTCCAGGGCACATCGTCGAGATGAACGAAGGCGAGGCGCGGTGTGCTGGCGTCGGGTTCAGTGACGGTCGTCTCCATGAGGCGGCTCCTCTCGCGCGACGTGGCGATCAAGTCAGAGAGACTTGATGACCCCAAGCGGATAGATCGGCTTCAGCTTCTCCTCCAGGAACGCTGGCCCTTGATCGGGCGTGACGAACCAGTCGGTCGGACACATTGTCAAGATCTCGACCAGCGAGAATCCCTTGCCCTCGAGTTGTGCGCGGAAGGCGTCGTGCAAGTACTGCTTCGTGAGCTTGATGCCCGATGGCGTGTGCACCGCGGCGCGCGCGACATATGCGGCGCCGTCGAGTTGCGCGAGCAGCTCGCTGATCTTGATCGGGTTACCGTGACGCTCGCGGTCGCGCCCACCAACCGTGGTCTTGGTGTGCTGCCCCAACACCGTCGCGGCGGTCATGTGTCCGCCGGTCTCGCCGAACACGGCGTTGTTGAAGACGATGGCGGTGAACTTCTCGCCTCGCGCCGCACTGTGAATCACTTCCTGCAATCCCTCCGAGATCATGTCGCCGTCGCCTTGCATGGTGAAGACAAACGCGTCGGGGCGCACGCGCTTGACGCCGGTGGCAACCGACGGCGCGCGGCCGTGGAGCGCCTGCATGACATCGACATCCATGATCATCGGAAACGCGGTGTAGCAGCCGATGCCGGCCACACAGATGGTGCGATCGCGCAGCCCTAGCTCTTGGATCAGCTCCAAGATGATGCGCAATGCGACCGGCTCGCCGCAGCCCGGACAGAGTGAATGCTCGGTCTTGAGCAGCAGATCGGGTTTCTCGAACACCTTCTGCATTTCCATCGCTGCGCTCCTTCCCAAGGTCCAAGGTTCAAGGTTCAAAGTCCAAGGTTCCCCTGAACCCTTGAACCCTTCTTCGGATAGACCTCTTCGATGCGCTTGAGGATGTACTCCACGTTGAGCAGCGGACCGACGCCGAAACCCGAGTGGTCGTGGCTGATGCCGCCGATCGCATGCACCGGCGCGCGGCCGAGGACCGCGAGTTGGACATCCTCGATCATCTGCCCGGCGTTGAGTTCGAACACCGCCACCGCTTGCGCCCGCTCGGCGGCGGCAGCAACCGCCTGAGTTGGAAACGGCCACAACGTAATCGGCCGGACATAACCGACACGCAGACCGCGCTCGCGTGCCAGCATCACCGCGTACTTCACAAAGCGGCCGGGAAAACCGAAGGCGACGACCACCAGCTCCGCATCGTCGAGATAGCCGGTGTCAACGCGCACCTCCTCGGCCTTGATGGCCGCGTGCTTGTCGATCGCATGCGCCAGCGTTGTCGCGATATCGGTCGAGAGCTTCTCCGACGGCCCGAGCGGAGAGAGGGTAATGCCGCGACGCCCCCGAGCACCAGTGATCGCCCAACTCTTGTCCGCCGATCGTTGCGCAACGGTTTCATGAAACTCGACAATCTCCGAGGTGTGCGACAATAGGAAGTCGCCCATGATCATGACCGGATTGCGCCACTTGTCCGCGAGATCGAACGCGAGCTGCGCCAGATCGGCGGCCTCCTGTGCCGACGACGGCGCCAGCACGATGAAGCGATAGTCCCCGTGCCCACCGCCGCGGGTCGATTGGAAGTAGTCGCCTTGGCCGCGGCACATGTTCACGGTGACCACCGGGATCTGGGCGTTGGCCAACTCGGCGAAGCTCTCTTGCATCAGACTGATGCCTTGGCCGGTTGAGGCCGTCATCGCCCGCACGCCGCAGCCGGCCGCGCCCCACACCATGCCGATGGCTTCGATTTCACTTTCTGCGTTCATGCATACGCCACCGACCTGTGGCATGCGCGTCGACATGTACTCGAGAATTTCCGTCGACGGCGTAATCGGATAGCCCGCGTAGAAGCGGCACCCCGCACGCACCGCGGCTTCCGCCATCGCCGCGGACCCTTCCATGAGGGTCCGATCAATTCTGAGTTCGGTCTGCATACTGCCTTCTGCCTACTGCCCACTCTCCCGATAGACTTCAAAGCAGAAATCCGGGCACACTTTGGCGCACAGCTCGCAACCGGTGCAACCGTCGTGCAAAATCGGATAGCGATATCCTTTGCTGTTCACCGCCGTCGACATTTCCAGCACCTTGGGTGGGCAGACGGGAATGCAGAGCACGCAGCCCTTGCAGGTTTCCTGATCGATAGTGACGGTGGCGGTCATGCTCGTGAGTCGTGAGTCGTGAGTCGTGACTCGGCACTTGCGTAGTTGGCGCCGACGATGAGGAGTTGCGCGTTCTTGTCAGCGAGCTGCTGGCGATGCGCCGGTAGCGACGCGCGCATTGCTGTAACTAGGTTCTCGACGCCGACCAATCGCGTATGCTCAGCGAACGCCCCCAGCATAATCATTCCCGCACCCATCATACTCCCCGCCTGTTCGGCCAACCGCGTCGCCGGTATCGCCACGCTCGGGACATTGGCGCCGGAAACCTCCGGCACCAATGTTTGATTGAGAAAAAGCTGGCCGTCGGATCGTAGCTTGGGCATCAGCGTCGCCAGCGACTTCGGATGCATGGCCACCACGCTCCAGCACTGTGGGACGATTGGCGGCGCTTGGATCTCATCAGCACCGATGACCAGTGTCGATTCGCTCGCGCTGCCGCGCATCGCCCCACCGTAGACGCCGAAGAGCATCGCGTGCTTCCCTTCTGTCGCCGCGGCTTGTGCCAGCACCTTCGCCATCAGTTGAATGCCTTGACCGCCGATGCCGGTGAAGATGATCTCGCGCTCCATCAACGCGCTCCCGCTGCCATTCGGGCGTGCGTGTTCCGAGCGCCCTCGCGATGCGATGCCGTTTCGGCCAGCTCGGCGGCGAGGCCGGCTAGCAGATGCTTCACAATATGCGCGAACACGTCGTCGAGGTCTCGTGTCCTCAGATGGGGCATGTGTGCCACGACCTCGGCAACTTCGTCCGCTCGGAGAGCTTTGGCCGATACCCGTTGCGATTCATCGATCGCCTGCATGTAGAAGGAGGGAGAGAAGGCCGGGCCGCGGATCTCGGAGGACACGAAAGCGAGCGTACTCCACATGATTTCCCGCCACGCCCGCACCGCGGCGCGGCGATCAAAGCCGGCGGCCCGCAAAATGCCTAGTAGCGTGTTGGTCGCGCGCAACATCGCCGGCGTGTAGTGGCCGTGTTGCATCAGGATCGACACGACCGCCGGTGATCGGTGGAGTTGATTGCGCAGCGAGTGCATCCACGCCGCCGCTTGATCCGTCCACGCACCACGCGTGCGCAGATCGAGATCCAACTGTTCGAGCACCCCGGCGACAATCGCGCTCAACAACTCGTCCTTGCTGTGGACGTGCCGGTAGAGCGACATCGGCGCAGTCCCCAACGCCTCCGCGAGCGTCCGCATGCTCAACCCCGCGACCCCTTCGCGGGCGAGTAGATCGAGGCCGGCGGTGAGGATGCGGGCGCGCGTCAGACGGGAATCGGCAAGCGCTTTAGGGGAGCGCGCCTTCCCCGGAGCCCGCGTGCGCACTTGACGAGTCATTGCGCACTGAGTAGCGTACACCGTACGCAATCGCAAGAGGGAATCGACAATGGGGTTCGATATGCGAAACAGGCGAACGTGGCGATGAAGGTCCTCCACCAGATTCGCCCCGCAATTGCCGCGAAGGTGATGGCGGCGCTGCGCGAGATTGAACTCGTGTCGATTCCGACAGAGGGTGAGCTGCCGGCGGATGCGCGCGGCGAAGTGTTGCTCACCTATCCGTGGGCCTCGCCGAACCTCCGCCAGGTTCTAGCCAGAGGAATCCGCTGGATTCACGCCCTCGGCACCGGCGTCGACGCGTTTCCCTTTAATCTGCTCGACGGGCAAACGCTTACCTGCTCGCGCGGCGGCAGCGCCATTCCGATTTCAGAATGGACGCTGGCCACCATGCTCGCCTTCGAGAAGCACCTGCCGGAATCGTGGATTCGGAGCGTGCCGGAGAAAGGTTGGAGTCGCGCCGACCTCGGCACGCTGCACGGCAAGACCTTGGGACTGATCGGGCTCGGTGGCATCGGTTCGGCCGTGGCACAACGCGCGCTCCCATTCGGCATGCGCGTGCAGGCGTATCGTCGCTCGGCGGCGCCGTCGGAAATCGCAGGCGTCGAGGTTGTGCGTTCCCTGCCGGAACTCGTAGCGTCGGCCGACCATGTCGTGATCGCTGCGCCCGCCACGGCGGCCACACGTCATCTGTTCGATCGCGAACTGTTCGCCGTCGTCAAGCCCGGGGTTCACCTCGTCAACGTCGCGCGCGGTGCGCTCGTCGATCAGGACGCGTTGCGTGTAGCGCTCGATGACGGCCAAGTGGCGATGGCGTCACTCGACGCGGTTGAGCCCGAGCCGCTTCCCGACGGCCACTGGATGTATGGACATCCGCGGGTGCGCCTCAGCCCCCACACTTCGTGGTCGATGCCCGGCGCTGCCGATTTACTGATCGACGCTTTCATCGACAACGTGCGGCGCTATCAAGCACACCAACCGCTCATTGGCGTCGTCGATGTCGCAGCGGGATATTGACCAGTCGAGAGGACAGAAAGGATGAACGTCATGGACCAGCGCGTCCTCGGTAACGTCGGCACCAAGCTGGTGCTCGAAAACGATCGGGTTCGGGTGTGGGAGTTGGATCTCGAACCGGGAGCACGGTCCGACGTCCATCGGCATGACCTGGACTACCTGATCGTGCAAATCGAAGGCGACCGCATCGCGGCCGCTCCTGAACCAGACTCGAGCGGCAAGTACACGCAGTACATCGAAGTACAGGCGCAGCCCGGCAAGGTGAGCTATCTCACGCGCGGTGGAATCGAGACAGCCGTGAACGTCGGCCAGCGGCGCTACCGCGAGATCCTGATCGAACTGAAGTAGACACCCGATGCTGCTACTTGGAGACATTCTTCGTCGCAACGCCGCGGTCCGCGGCGACAAGACGGCGTACATCGTCGGCAGCGATCGCGTGACCTACGGTGCATTTCACCGACGGTCGAATCAGCTCGCGCGCGCGCTGCAGCGCCTGGGTGTGCGCCGCGGCGATCGCGTCGCCGTCATGGCGAACAATTGCGCTGCGTATCCGATCATCTACTTTGCTGTGATCAAGCTGGGCGCGATCGTCGTCCCCATCAACGCGCGCTTCACGGCCAACGAAGTGGCCACTATCGTCACGCACGCAGAGGCCGAGACCTTCTTCGTGGCCGGCGAGTTCACGGCACTGCTCGCCGAGCTGCGCGCAGTGCGCCGCTTACCTTCGGTGCGGCGCTTCATCTCAATCGATCTCGACGCCGCAGATGATCTCTGCCTCGACCGTCTGGCCAACGCCGAATCATCCGACGATCTCGACATCAGCATCGACGAGCACGATCCCCACGTCATGCTCTACACCAGCGGCACCACCGGCTCGCCCAAGGGCACCTTGGTCTCGCACCGCAGCTACTACTTGCAGGGCACGCTTTCGCATCTGCAACTCGGCTTCAACGCAGACGACATCGTCCTCAGCATGTTTCCGATGTTTCACATGGGTGGCTGGGCGCTGCCGTTGGGCTTCTGGCACAACGGGGGAACGGCGGTCATCATGCCGAAGGCAGCTCCGCGCGCCATCCTCGAGACGATCGAGCGCGAGCGGGTCACGTACTTCTACGCGGTGCCTACCGTGTTCCGCTCGCTGCTCGCACTCCCCGACTTCGATCGCTTCGACGTCAGCTCGTTGCGTCTGCTCGGCGGCGGCACGGCCGCCATGACCACGGCGCAGGTGCACGACATCATGAACCGTTTCGGTTGCCGCAACATGGTGATCCTCTACGGCTCGACCGAGGCGGGACCGGTGAGCATCGTTCGCCCTCGCGATGTAACGCGTAAGCCCGAGACCGTGGGCCGGCCCTATCTCGACGTTGAAGTGCGGCTCGTCGACGACGCCGGCCGTGAGGTCGCACATGGCGCCGTCGGTGAAATCGCCGCGCGCAGCGAGTGTACGATGCTCGGATACTGGCGCAATCCGGAGGAGACGGCACGCACGATCCGCGACGGCTGGGTGCTCACCGGCGATCTAGGAACATTCGATGCGGAGGGATTCCTCTCCATCGTCGGACGCAGCAAGGAAGTCATCCGCAGCGGCGGCGAAAGCATCTTCCCCGTCGAGATCGAGCGCGTCCTGCTGACCCATCCGCACATCCGCGAGGCGAGCATTGTTTCGATCCCCGATCCGCACTGGGGCGAAGCGGTGGTTGCCGCTGTCGTGCTGCATGACGGCGCAACGCTCACCGCCGAGGACGTCATCGAACACGTGCGCGCGCACCTCGCGAGCTACAAGAAGCCGCGGCACGTGTGTTTCCTGCCCAGCCTTCCGCGCACCGCAGCGTCGCAGCAGGTGCACAAGCCGCTGCTCAAAGAGCTGCTGCTCCAGCAGATGGGCCAGTGACCTGACGGCGGCTCCTCAGGACGAACGGTGCTGTGATTGTTTTCAAAGAACATTTCCGTTCGCCCTGAGGAGGCCCCATCTTTTCGGGGCCGTCTCGAAGCCTGTCCTGAGCCCCGTCGAAGGGGGCCGTCCCGTAGTTTATCGACAGTCCCGGCAACCGCCCGCGTTATGAGATGGCATTGTATCAGCCATAGTTTCCTGCCATACCGCGTGACATGACAACAAGAGCGCATCGCAACCTCCACGTGCCCTTGCCCGGGGCGCTTCATGATCGCTTGCGTGTCGTCGCCACACGTTCCAAGCGACCCGCCACGAGCCTGGCACGCGAAGCGATCGAGTCTTGGATCGACGAGCACGAGCGGCAGGTCGTCCACGAAGCGATTGCGGCATACGCCACCGAGATGGCGGGGACTACAGCCGATCTCGATCGAGGCCTCGAGCGGGCCGCGATCGAACACCTGCGTGGGAGGCGGGGCAAGCGGTGAAGCGAGGCGATATCTTCTGGGCCGACATCGTGCCGCGGTCGGGCTCCGAGCAGACGGGGCGTCGCCCCGTCGTGGTTGTTTCGCACGATGGGTTCAACCGGGTAGAGACGTGGCGGTCGATCATCGTGGTGCCGCTCTCCACCTCTGCGGAACAACGGCGTCGGGGGCCGACCGCCATCGTGCTGCCCAAAGGAACCGGCGGCCTGCGCCGGGAGAGCGTCGCGTTGTGCCACCAGGTGACCACACTCGATCGCGCCAAGCTCGTCGAACCGATCGGAGAGCTTTCAGTCGCCGCACTGCGACGCGTCAACGACGGCCTCCGCGCCGCGCTCGCTTTGCTGTAAGGGACGGAGAACGGTCTGGAGGCTGAAGGCCCATGTCCAGATGTGACCCATACGTTGCGCCGAGATCGAACGCTTTCTGCTGACACATCCGCGAGGCGAGCATTGTTGCCATCCCCGATCCGCACTGGGGCGAGGCGGTGGTTCGAACACGTGCGCGCATCTCGCGCCAAGACGCAAAGACGCCAAGCCGGACAATCGTGGCAGGAGTCGAGAGAGCGGATCACTAGACCCATTGCCCCCGGGCGTCTCTGCGGTGAACTCCCTTCTTGTCTCATTGGCGCCAATAGACCGACCGCAACGCCAGGCCGTCGCTTGCGTTTAGAGGCGCATGACCGTTCGCATCGTCGCTACCGTCATCATCGCCGCCCTGTGCCTGCCGAGTGCTCTGCAGGCCAGCCCAGTCGTGACGGGACGGTTGGACTATCGCCTCTCGTGGAACGGCATCCCTGCCGCGCATGCGACGGTGAGCATCAACCAAGACGAAGCCGGGCCGGAGCCGCGCTATCGCGTCGAAGCGACGGCGCAGACCAGTTGGTTGGTAGACTTGTTATGGAGCCTGCGGGCACGGGTGACGTCGATCTTCGCTGGCGACGATCTCACGCCGCAAGGGTTTCGCTATGATCGTGAAGTCAACCACGAGCACAGCCTCACCGAAGTGACGTTCGATCAATCGTCACTCGCGTCACTCGCGACCACCGGGACGTACTATCATGGCGGCCACACCACCGTGCTCGACGTGCAAGATGCCGATGTGCTCGATCCGATCACGACGATCTTCCGAGCGCTCGCGCAGCCCGTGCGCATCGGCGACACCATGCGGTACGAAGTCTTCACCGGCGAAGCGCGCTACCGAGTCGAGCTGTCGGTTGCGGGTGAGGAGACGATCACCGTTCCGGCTGGCACGTTCAAGACGTGGCGCGTCGAGCCGCAGGTGTGGAAGATCGGCACTGGCCTGGATCGGCGTTTGCGCCGCGCCACTGTGTGGGTATCGCAAGCGCCCGTGCGCGCGGTGGTGCGCATCCGCAGCGAGGTGTTCATCGGCGCCGTGAACTGCGATCTGCAGCAGTGGGTCGCACCGCCGAGCGGATGAGAGACACGACGCTTCACCGCAGAGTTACCATGTGTTCGGTTGGAGTGAGCTGAGAAAGATGGGAGCCTCACCTTGTGCACGCGGGACACGCCAAACGTGGCCGCAAGATTGTTGCACCAAGAAGGGAGGCTCCCATGACCAAGGTAGTGCA
>JACOST010000012.1 GCA_016178705.1 Deltaproteobacteria bacterium
GCCGCCTCCTGGTGCTTGACGGTCCGTCGTACCGTACCCGTCACCTACCGCCGCTTGACTCTTCGAATTCAAACAACGATCACGCTGACAAACCGGCCAGAGTTTCCGGAAAAGACCGGTCAGAATTTCCGGAACCCACAACTCGACGCGAACCGAACTGGGCGAACTGCTCTACAGGCTTAAGTACAAGGGTGATCAATCCTCCATTGTGGCGATCGCACAGGCTGCGGCCGACTTCCTGCGGAACTGGAATCCGGGGATCGATTTGATCGTTCCGGCACCACCCAGCAAGAATCGAGCGGTTCAGCCGCTGTTCCAGATCGCCGACGAGATCGGAAGGCTTCTGAACGTTCCGGTCGACAAGCGAAGCGTGCGCAAGGTCAAAGAGACGCCGGAACTCAAGAACGTCGAATACGCGAAACGTCTCGAGTTGCTTGGTGGGGCGCACGCGGTCGATGCAGATGCTTCGAGGGGCCGACGTATCCTACTTCTGGATGATCTCTATCAGTCTGGAGCTACTCTCAATGCAACCGCGTGTCTCTTGAAGGAAGTGGGGAGCGCTGCTGCGGTCTTCGTACTGGCGTTGACTCGAACCCGGAGCTGATCATGGAAGCGGTTTTTCTTGGTGGGTCTCGGCGTATCCCTCGTCTGAATGAAGCTATTCGGTCGAAGCTTGATGAACTCCTTGACCGAGGCCTCTGGATGGTAGTTGGTGATGCGAATGGCGCAGACCGCGCGCTCCAGCAGCATCTGGCAGACCGCGGATATGAGCGGGTCGTCGTGTATGCAGTGACCGGACTGCTCCGCAACAACGTTGGACATTGGGAGGTTCGCTCCGTGGACGCACCCAGGGGCGCTCGGGGGTTCGACCTCTACTCCGTGAAAGACGCACAGATGGCCAAGGATGCCTCCTATGGGTTCATGCTTTGGGATGGGAAGAGCCGCGGAACCCTTGAGAACGTCCACAATCTCTTGGCACAAGGAAAGCCAGTAGCGGTGCACCTCGGCCCGGTGCATCGCTTCGTAAGCCTCAGGTCGCCAGAAGACTTTCACAAGCTTGGGGTTGCACGGGCAACGGTCTTGGAGGGGCAGCATGACCTTCCCTTCGGCTCTACTCCGGGCGCTGCCCAACCCGCCACTGCATCTGACGGCCGCCGGCCGTCGCCCTTGGGGTCACCGCGACCAAGACGGCAACGTGCACTCAACGTGCGCGGCCACAGCCGAGCGCCCGCTCCAGCTCGGCAGCTCGGGCCATGATTGCCGCACCGCCAAGCGGTTTTCTACAGCCTCGTTCGGCTTATCGGGCGGATTTGGTTGACCCCTCCGAGTCCCTGCTCTACCGTGACGGCCATGGGCGTCACGTATGTGCACGCGCGGCTGCGACGATCTGACGGCCGCGGACGAACTCATGATCTGCGGTTCCTCGTTGATTCGGGCGCCATCTACTCCGTGCTTCCTGCGGAAACCTGGCGGGCGTTGCGACTCAAACCGGAGCGCCAAGTGGAGTTCACGTTGGCGGACGGTACGCCAATCGAACGCGGAGTTTCCGAGTGTCGTTTCGAGATCCGCGACAACGCCGCCACATCGCCCGTCGTGTTGGGCGAAGAGCGCGACGGCGCGCTGCTCGGAGCCGTGACCCTCGAAACGCTCGGCTTGATGCTCAATCCGCTGACCCGGGAAATCCTGCCAATGCAGATGGCCCTTTCCCGTCTGCGCCCCTCTCGGTAGCTCAACAACGCGGCTGCAGTCGGCTTGCGAAACCCTGCCGCGCGCGGCACATTCGCCTCTCATGACTCGGTTGCGTGTCGGACTGATCGGCGTCGGCAAACACGGGCAGCGCTACGCCCGTCACATCCGTGATGATCTGACAGCGGAAGTCCAACTCGTGGGCCTTGCGCGTCGGGATGCGGCGAAGGCGGCAGAGTTGGCGGCTGAGTTCGGGTGTCGTGCCTACACCGACTACCGAGAGTTGATCGCGGCGCCCGACCTCGATGCGGTGATCGTGGTGGTGCCGCCCACCTTGCATCGCGAGATCGTCGTCGCCGCCGCCGAGTTCGGCCGCGCCATCCTGCTGGAAAAGCCGGCTGCTGTGTCGCTGGCGATGGGACGCGATCTCCTCGCGCTCACCCGACCCAAGAACGTGCCCGTTATGGTGGCGCAGACACTGCGCTACAACGCGGTCGTGCACACCATCCGCCAGGCGCTGCCGTCGATCGGCGCGATTCACTCCGTGCGGGTCAGCCAGCGCTTTGAGCAATCGCCGTTAGCGTGGATAGACGACCCCGCCGTGTCCGGCGGGGGCATGGCGCTGCACACCGGCGTGCACATGTTCGACCTGATCCGCGTGCTGACGGGCCTCGAAGCGGCGCGCGTCAGTTGCGAGATGACCCGCGTGGTTACGCAACGCACGGAGGACAACTTCAGCGCGGTGATCGCGATGCACGGCGGGCGCGTGCTGGCGTCGGCGGTGGGCTCGCGCGCCACGCAGAGCCGCTGCGGCGGCATCGAAGTGGCCGGCGAACGCGCGCAGCTCGCCGGGGATCACGTCCTGCGCCGCGCCTATCGCATCGAAGGGACGACGATGACGCCGCTCGAGATTGCGCCCGCGACGCAAACGGTCCCCGACGTCGTGCGCGATTTCGCCGCCGCCTTGCGGGCGGGTCGGGCGATGCCGATTCCACTCGAAGAGGGATTGCGCGCGGTGGCGATTGCCGATGCGTGCTATCGCGCCAGCGCCGCCGGGCGAGCAGCGGCGGTGGAGGCGATCTGAGACAACGTGACTCGTGAGCCGTGATTCGTGAGTCGGATGAACAGCTCTCCAACGACTCACGACTCACGCTTCACGACTCACGATCTCACGAGCCACGATGTCACGCCATCCCCGACTGCTTCATGAACATCTGCATGTCGAAGTAGTCGCGCCACGCGGCGATCTTGCCGTTGCGGATTACGAACACTCCGGCGACCGGCAACGCGACCTGCCGGCCGGCGATGAGGAAACGGTCGATGCGCTCGTTCATCACTATGTCGTCAACCGAGGACATGTGAAGAATTTCGAACTCGATCTTCTCCGCCGGGGCGACGAACATCTCGAACGTGTTGCGGATGCCGTCGTGTCCGTGCACCGGCTCGACCGGCACGTTGTGGTACACGGCATCCTCGGCGAAGAAGCTCAGCAGCTCTTGAATGTTGCGGCGGGCGAATGCTGCGCAGAACTTGCGTACGACGTTCTCGTTCTCGGTACTCATCGATTGACCTCCTGGTCGACCCGCTCCCACGCCGGGGAGCGGGGAATGCGGCTGCAGTTCACACCGCCGGCTTGCTGATGACGTCCTCGGCCTTCACGCCCTTCTCCACGCACGTCCGGCACAACGGCACACTCCGCCACACCCCGCGCACGCGCACGGGGTAGCCGGTGATCTCCGGCGCGTTCATGTGGCGCTGCGTGGGGAACTCCTTGCCGCAGGCGGCACACGCGACCGACAGCGCCTTGTTGTCTTGTCCTGCGATCATGACGCTTCACATCCCTTCGTCGAACATCAGATCTACTTGCCGCTCAGCACAGCCGCGGGAACGTCGAGGGACATCTGCAGCAGACCCTGCGCGAGGGTCTTGCCCTGATGATCGACGCGCAACGAGAGTGTGCCGCCACCACCGAGCGCGTTGTGGAGCACGAAGTTGAAGGCGCGCAGGTTCGGCAGCTCGTAGCGCACGACATCGCCGCGCACGAGATCGGCGAAGTACTGCTTCACCCGCTCGGGTGTGAGGGTTGCGCGGAGGAAGGTAAACGCCGCGTCCGACCGCGCCGCCACGCCGACGTTGGCGTGATCGCCCTTGTCGCCGGAGCGCGCGTAGGCGATGGCCGAGAGTTTCGCGGGTTGCGTCGGTCCTCGCACTGCGCCGGATGTTTCGGAGGGAGTCGCGCCAGGAGCGCGAGAGGTTCCGGCACCCGCCAGTGCCATCGGTACCGCGAGCTGCTCGCGCCGCTCTCCGTCGAGGACCGTCACCTCGGCATTGACCAAATCGCGCGGTACGCGCGCGGGCCAAAACCCCAATGCCTCCTGCACGTCTGGCCGTCCGCCAAAGATGCCAAACCCGGGCGGAGATTGCAGTCCAAAACCGAGAAAGTTGATCGAGAAGCGCTCTAACTTGCGCCGATCCGCATCGCGCACACCGATGCGCAACACGACCTCGTTCGGTTCCACATCAGGTGCCGCGTTGCCCCAACAGCCACGGTAGCCAACGAAATCGATCCGGCGCTCGGCAAAATTGACACCGAGGCGGTGGAAGATCATCTCGCTCATCCGCGTGGCTTTGGCGACCACGTTCGGCCCCGACAGCAACGCGGTGCCGACGGATTTGAATCCGTCGCTGTACACGACTGATGCCTTCAGCGTGCTCGGCGGCGGTGTGCCGTGCACACCGCTCACCCGCACCCGATCGGTTCCGTCGGAGGCGAGATGCAGCGAGGTGAAGTCGGTGCTGACGTCGGGGGTCAGATATGCGGTTGGATCGCCGATCTCGTAGAGCAGTTGCTCGGTGACCGTCGCACAGGTCACCGCACCGCCGGTGTTTGGATGTTTGGTGACGACGAACGAGCCGTCGGCTGCGGCTTCGACGATCGGATAGCCCATGTCGAGCATCGACGGCAGCGATTGCCAGTCGGTGAAGTTGCCGCCGGTGGCTTGCGCGCCGCACTCGAGAATGTGCCCGGCGACGATGCCGGCGGCGATGCGATCCCAGTCGTCCCACTGCCAGCCGAACTCATGCACCAGCGGCGCAAGAATTAGCGCCGCATCCGTCGTGCGGCCGGTGATGATAATGCGCGCGCCGCGCTTGAGCGCCTCCACCACCGGCTTGGCGCCGAGGTAGACGTTGGCGGCGACGATCTTGCCGCGAATCTCGGCGTACGGGCGGACGCCATCCATATGGTCGAGCGTCGCGCCGTGGGTTTCCAACTCGTCGAGACGATCGAGGATGTTGTCGCCGCTGACGACCCCGATCGGTAACGCGATGCCCGCCTCACGACACACGGCGGCCACCGCGTCCGCGCAGCCGTGCGGATTGATGCCGCCGGCGTTGACGATCACGGTGATGCCGCGCTCGGCAATGAGCTGCAGGGCGGGCTTGAGTTGCTGAATGAAGTCGTAGGCGAACCCCGCTTTCGGATTGCGCGCGCGCTGGCGGTGCAAGATCACCATGGTGATCTCGGCGAGGAAGTCCGAGGTGACGTAGTCGACCGGCCCGCCCGCAACCTGACGGTAGAGCGCTTCCGGATCATCGCCCCAGTAGCCGCCGGCGTTGGCAATGCGCACGACCGACTTCATGCGATCAATGCTCCCTCGTGTTTGAGCAACCACAACTTCATCGGCAACCCGCCGCCGTAACCGGTGAGTGAGCCATCAGCGCCGATGATGCGGTGACACGGGACGATGATCGCCGCCGGATTCGCGCCGTTGGCGGCGCCGACCGGGCGTGACTTGCCGGGTTCACCGATCGCCCGCGCGATCGCGCCGTAGGAGGTGGTCGTGCCGTAGGCGACGCGTACCAACGCGTGCCAGACGCGGCATTGAAACTCGGTCCCGCGCAAATCGAGCGGCAGCGAGAACTCGCGCCGCGATCCGGCGAAGTATTCGGCGAGTTCGGTCCGCGCTTGGCGCAGCAGCGGACTGTCGCTGATGACCGTGGCCGCATGGTCGGCCAGCCACTGTTTGAAATGACGGGCGGCGGCGCCGGGCAGTCTGACGTAGCGAACGCCGTCGGCCGAGGTCGCGAGGTACAATTCACCGAACGGCGTCGCGACCGATCCGGCCGCGAGCACATCGCCCGCTGTTGATGTCTGGGCGTGCGTCTCGATCTGAGCGTCCATCATGCTTGACTGCTCGCCAGGCGATCGGGTTGCCTCCCGGTACAGCGGAGCACCAACGCTTCAACCATGGCAGCATACGCGACCAGATCGCTCGCGCTCTCACACGGCGCGTCGCGCAGCTGCGTGCGTTCACGCAGGCTGAAGGCTTGCCACTCCTTGAGGTGGAGCTTGATGCCGACGCGGTCGAGTTTGTCGCGGATGATGCGCGGCATCAGCGTCAGGGCCGCTTCGAGTTCTGCTTGTTTGTCCTGATTCATGCGGGGTACCGCGGAGCTTTTGGCGCGCGCGCGCCACAGTGTCAACCGGCAGTGCGTCTGTGCTATGGTGGCCTTACGTTCTGCCCCAGGAGGCGAAGATGAATGAAGAGGCTATCCTTGAAGAAGAAGCGATTGCCGCAGAACGGGTGGAGGAGGCGCGGGCGCTGGGGACGGCAATCCTGAGTAAACCCATTCGTGCTTTGGCCACGTTACGGTCGGCGATTAACCTGCCGCCGACTGCGAGCGTGCGGGAGGCCATCGAGCGCATGAACGATGACGGCGTCGGGTGCGTGCTGATCGAACGCGACGGCCGGCTCGTCGGCATCTTCACCGAGCGCGACGTGCTCAAGAAAGTCGCCACCAGTGGAATCGATATCGACCGCCGCACAGTCGAGAGCGTGATGACCGCGGCGCCCGAAACGTTGTCGATCGATGCCCGCATCGCCTATGCCCTCAACAAAATGGTGGTCGGCGGGTTCCGGCACATTCCGTTAGTCGATGCCGCGAATCGGCCGGTCGGGATCATCGCCATGCGCAACGTCGTCGAGTACATGGTCGACCTCTTTCCCCACGAGGTGCTCAATCTGCCGCCCGAGCCGAACCCGAACGTCGCTCGCTCGCGCGAAGGCGCGTGACGGGAAACAGTAGGCGGTGGGCAGTCGCGAAGCGGTCGCACGGCTTGGTACTTCCGGCATAGACCCGGCAACTTTCGTTTTGAACGGTGGCACTTTCCGTTCGCCCTGAGGAGCCGCCGTCTTTTGGCGGCGTCTCGAAGGGCGCCTCCGCCTTGCACTCAGGACACACCATCGCCGAAAACTGCATCGATGGCCTTCTGGGTCTATATGCTCCAATGCGCAGACCAGTCCTACTACGTCGGGCACACAGACGACCTGGAGAAGCGCATCTCCGAACACGAGAGGGGCGAGCTGCGGGGATACACATCAACTCGCCGTCCCGTTCGAGTCGTCTTCACGCAGGAGTTTCTCTCACGCGAGGAAGCTCTCGCTGCCGAACTCCAAATCAAAGGATGGACCCGCAAGAAAAAGGAAGCGCTGATCAGCGGTGACTGGGCCGAGATATCAGCGCTGGCGCAGCGCCGTACGCCTTTCCGATGATTGGGTTAAGCCGGTGGCGCCCCTTCGAGACGGCCCCGAAAAGATGGGGCCTCCTCAGGGCGAACGGTAACTCTGCTTCCTTCCTCGATACGTTGATACGCTGCCGAACTCATGAACCAGAGTACTTCGTGTCTAGGGTTTCGCTGCTGCCGTTGCTGAGGTGAACGCGGCGCAGCGCGCGGGATTCCGGAATCACTATGGGCGTGTCGTTGGACGCCGTGATGGCGAGCAACGCATCGCTACCTTCCCACGCCAGTTGCCGCACATCGTGGTCGGCATCGAGCACGCGCGCACGGCCGCTCTTGAGATCGAGCACAAATAGCTGATGCGACAGCAGCGGCCGCGACAGTGACGGCGCGGCGGCGAACGCGAGCTGCGAACCGTCGGGGTTGAGGGCGAGATCGCGGATGGCGGCAGCATCGCGGACCAGCACCCGCACCGGGGCTTGGTCGAGCGGGATGTCCCAGATCTGCCAATCCCAGTTGCCGCCAATCACCGCGTATACCCGCGACTCGTCCGCTGCCCAACGTAGGAGCACACGATCGCGATCCCACGTGAGCAGCGACCGATCCATCGCGCCGGTGTCGTCGCAGACGCGGAGGTCAATGCGGGTCCCGCGCGCGGTCACGTACGCAATCCAACGACCGGATGGGGACGGCGACGACGACTCGAGGCGCTGCCCGCGCTGGTGGCAGAGCGTGTGTCGGCCGTGCGCGTCAAAGCGCAGCAGGCGCTCGCCGTTCGTGGCGATGATGTCGCCGTTGCGCCCGAAGGCCGGACTGCTGCCATCGCCGATGACGCTCCGACTGCCGTCGACGGCGTTGAGCGCGATGATGGCCGGCCAATCGCCGGTGGCTTCGAGCGAGCTGACGACGATGCGACTGCCGTCGACCGAGAACATCGGCGCCTCGACCACGCCGCGCTCGAACTCCCACGAATGGATTGGCTTGCCGTCCGCGGTGCGCAACGCGAGCGTTGCCGGAGCGCCCGGGTTGGGTTCACCGCTGGTGATCAGTACCTCCCCGCGCGCGTTAGTGGTGACGAAACGCGGCGGCGCCAGCCGCGGCGTGCGATTGTTGAAGCGCAGCATGTCGGCCCACGTGAGTTGCGGATCGAGTATGGCGATCGCCCCGGCACTCGGCAGTGCGACGGTCTCGCCGACTCGCGCCGCGTGCTGCTCGGGCGCCGCCGCGCCATCGCTTAACACCCATAGGGGAAGTGTACTCGCCACCATCGCCTCGCCGCGGTTCGCGACATCCACCTGATTGGTGCCCGATGGCTCCAAGGTCAGGTCGGCGAGTTTGTCGGAACGGACCCAGTCGGCGAAAAATGGAGCGACATCCTGCCCGCTGCTTTCTTTGATGACGGCTTCAAGATCCGAATCGCTGGCCTGGCGATAGCGGAAGCGCTCGATGAACTGGCGCAGCGCCGCTTCCATCGCTTGATCGCCGAGGACAGTGCGCAGCATCGTGGCGACGTACGCGCCCTTCTTGTAGATGGTGTCGCGCGCACTAGCCTCGGCGAACGCGTTGTCGAGGACCGACATGTTGGCGACCACACCTTGACGAGCCGGGTCGAAAAACTCCTCAGCCATGCTCCGCGTCAGCGCGTCCCGTCCCCACCGCGCTTCGCTGACGAGCAAGCTGGAATACTCGGCGAAGCCTTCGACGATCCACTCGCCGCCGCTGCCGGGGGTGAGCCACTTTTCGGCGACCGTGCTGCCCCACCAGTTGTGCGCGATCTCATGGGCGACGGTGTGCGACCCGTAGTCGCCGCGCCGGAAGGAGCGCAACGGCACGCCCATCAATCCGGAACCGTCGTTGAACGCCCGCCGCAAGCGGCGGGTGACGAACGTGGTGAGCTGCGGAAAGCCCGACGGGCCGAAGCGCTGCGTGAGCGCGGCATTGGCGTCGGCGGCATCGTGCAGGGCGAGGGGACTGTCGAGCGCGACGTCGTCAGCGGTGAAGAGCTGCACCGCGGTACCGTCAATGGCGGCGGCGGTGCGCTGATACGGCCCTGCGACCAGCGCCATCCCCGCTAGTGGTCGCTCGCTGCGCCAATGGACGCGCTGGCGGTCGCCACGCTCGGCACGCGACAGCTCATGGCCGTTGTGGACGAGCGTGAGCCGCGCCGGCAGCGTGACCGTCACGTCGGCGTTGAAGAAGCTCTGCACGTCGTTTGGGTACCAGAACTGATCGACGGGCAGCAGCACGTCGCGCGCGTCGCACAGCGCGTCGCTAGCACCGAGGGCGCTCGCGGTCGGGTCACCATCGTAGTCGAGATCCAATTCGACCGTGTCATTCACCGCCACCGGTTGCCCAACATCGACGACGGTCACCATCCACAATTGATAGACTCGTGAAGCCGGTGCGCGGTTCGCAAGCTGCGCCCGGCGGATCGTCAGACCGGGGTTGAGCAGAAAATAGAAACGTTGCCGAGCTGCGCTGGTGCTGCGCAGCGTGAGCCGCGCGTGCGCAGCCAGCCGATGATTGTCGGGCGACAGGTCGGCGTCGATCGTGAGATTTTCCGTGCGCTGGCCGTCGAAGAGGATTCCCAGCCGCGTGACCACGACCTTCAAGAAGGTGAGGCTGCTGCCGCGACCGGTCAGGTACGCGGCCGCACCGCCTGCGAGAATTGCGGCGATGAGTAGCAGCGCCACGGCGGCGAGAAGGCGCTGAACGATTCGGCGGATGATCTGGAGCGCGCGCATCTACAACGGGGTGTCGGGGCTCGATGTGATCGGCATGCGCGACGATATGGGGATGGCCGCCGGTCTGTCAACGCGGGAGTGCTGTTGCTATGGTTGTTGGCGATTGCGTTAGGCTGCAGAGGAGGAGAGTGATGGCCGGCCGTGTGCAAAGTTTCACCCGATGGTTTGTGATCGTCGCGTTCGTCGTCGGCGCCTCCCGCGCGCACGCGGCGCCGCTGTCGGGTACGGTGCGCTACAACGGATCGCGCGGCACGGTATCGAGCAGCACACCGATTGTGTTGTTCCTGTTCACCACTCCCTCGCCCGGCGACGAAGACCCACAGCATTTCTCTGTCACCACCAACGGCGGCAGCTTCAACTATGACGTGGCCGCCGGGACGTACTACCTTGCGTTCGTGCTCGACCTCAACGGTGACGGCGAAGCCAACGTGGGTGAGCCGGCCAGCATCTACAACAACCGGACCAGTTTTCCCGGCGACCCGATCGTCGCGCCGCGCACCGGCCTCGCGTTGCAGTTCAACGACACCGGCGGCATCCCCGGTATCGCCGGAACGATCACCTACACCGGCCACCTGGGCACGGTTTCGGATTCCACGCGTCTGCGGGTGGACGTTTTTGCGGACGCCGATTTGACGATCCCAGGCGACGCCGGTGGCGAGGCGAAGACCAGCAGCAACCCCGGCCGCTATGACCTCATCATCTTCGATCATACGCCGCGCTACCTGTGTGCCTACTTCGATGTGAACGGGAACCAACAGCTCGATGCCGAAGAGCCGTTTCAGATCTACAACGGCAAGACCTCAACGCCGGCTGATTCGGTGGTGGCGAGCACGAGCCAAACCCACATCGACTTCAACTTCGGCGATCCGTCCGCCGGCAACGTACTCCTCACCGGCACGGTTCACTACACCGGCAGTCGCGGGCCGGTGTCGGCATCACGTCCGATCACCCTCATCTTGTCGAGTGATTCCAGCTTTCATAGTGACGATGTCGACCAGACGACCGTCACCACCAACCCGGGAAACTTCACCTTGCACGCGCCGAGTGCGGGCGACTACTACCTCGCCATCGTCTTGGACGTGGTACCGAATGGTCAAGACAACAACGTCAACGTGGGCGAGCCGTTCCAAATCTACAATGGCCGGTTTCATCTTCCCGCCGATCCGCTCACCTTGCCGCGCTCCGGACTGGCCATCACATTCAACGACACCGGGCGCCTTCCCGGCGTCGCTGGGACCGTCACATATTCCGGCACGCTCGGTCAGATTGATTCGAATCACAAACTGATCGTGCAGCGGTTTGTCGATCCCGCACTGACCCAATCACCCGATCGAGACCAAGAAGCGGAACTCGACAGCAACGGCGGCCGCTACGACTTCATCGGGGACCTCGTTATCGGCACGTACTACCTGATGGCCTTCTTCGACGTGAACGGCAACTTCCAATACGATCTCGGTGAACCATTCGAAATCTACAACAACAAGAACGCGCCGCCGGCCAATGCGGTGGTATCCGGGCCCGACACCACGAACATCAATTTCAACTTCGCCGACGAAAACGCCGGTCCGAGCCCGAGCTCAACGCCGAGCCAGACCTTGACTCCCACGCCGACCGCGACGAAGACACCGCCGCCAACGTGCACGCCGCTCCTGTGCGGCGCGGGCGAAGTACCCTTCTGCTCCGGCAATTGTTCGGATAGCTGCGGCGCGATCTGCGCGACGCCGACGCTGCGGCCAACGCTCGGGCCGTGCATCGGCGACTGCGGCGACGACGGCTCAGTCACGGTCGAGGAACTGATCATCGGCGTCAATGTCGCGCTCGGCGTTGCCCCGCTCTCCCGCTGTCCGTCGTTCGATACCGATCACAGCAACGATGTCACTGTCGACGAATTGATCCGCGGTGTGAACGCGGCGCTCCTCGGCTGCGTGCCGGTGCCGACGCCCACCGGCACTGCGACCGCGACGCCGACGGCGAGCGCAACCGTAACCACCGATAATGGAGGGCCGACGCGAACACCATCGCCATCTCTCACGGTCGCACTCACAGCGACCGCGACGGCGACCACGGCGCCTGTCACCCCGGGGCAACTGGCGCGCGCGGTTGCTGGGCACGCGGCGATCGCGGCCGACGCGTTCGGCGCGATCCCCGCCGTGATCACCGCGATCGCCACCGGCTTTCAGCTCGGCGGAAGTTCCGCTGCGCTAGGGTTAGCGGCGAGCGATGGCGGCGCGGCCGGCGCATGTCCCGGTGGTGGGACGGTGATGCGCCAGTGCGTGCCGAACGGGCCCGGCGGGGTGATCATTCAGTTCGTGTTCGATCCCGACGGCTGCGTCATCAATACGCCCGACGGCGTCGCCAAGCTCACGGGATCGATCAGCTTGAGCGGCAGCGGCGGCGGGTGCGTCGTGCTGCCGCCGATCGCTGCCACCGCGAAGCTGCACGTCGAGTTCGCGCACGAGGGTCAGTCGACTCTGACCGTCACCGCCGATCTGTCGGGTATCGTGGCGACCCCGAACTTTGAAGGGAGTTGTTTCATCACGGCCGCCGACTTGACGTTGAGTGGCGGTCTGCGCACGCAATTGCCGGACGGGCGTGGGGCGAGTGTCGACTTCAGCAACACCGCGGTCCACGTGCTGATCGAAGCGTTCAATGTGAATTGCATCCCGCTCAAGTACGCGCTGACGTTCAACGACTCGGCGCAATTCACCGAACTCGCGAGCGGTGAACAGTTTGTCGCGACGTTCGATACCTTCGTCTTCAGTCAGGACGCGACCCTCAACCCGACCGAGGTGCAATTGAACGGCGGCGTGACGTCGAACTGCCTCGGCGAGCAGGTGACGTTGGCCACATTGACGCCGATGCTCTCGCGCTTCGGGACTCTCTGTTTTCAAGGCGGCGTGCTGCGCGCAATGTCGTCAACCGCGCAAGAGCGTGTCGTCTATCTCGACGGCGGTGGGGTCGGCATCGACAGCAACAACGACGGAAGCGTTGACCAGACATTTGACTCGTGCCTTGTGCCCGAACTGCTCCTGTGCCCGTGATCGCGGGCATTCCAGCCCGCCGGGGTTGACGTTGCGGAGAAACGCTGGCAGCTTGGCCGCCATTACATTACTGGGTCAATACGTTGCCCCATAAGGGAGGAGTCACCTCATGAAGATTGCACTCCGCGCGATGACGATTGCGCTTGTTTGGACGCTGGCCACCCTGGCCCCGGTCGTGGTCGTGGCTGACGACGGCGACAAGGTCGCCGAGTATTTCCGCAAGAAGGCGAACCTGCCACCCGCGGTGACGGCGAAGGTCGTCGATGTGAAAGACTCGAAGATCAAGGGCGCCAAGGAAGGCGTCATCGAGATGACCAGTGGTACCAACAACCAGAAGCAGCCGTTCCTGATGTCCAACGACGGCCGCTATGTCGTGTTTGCCGCGGTCGAAGATATCACCGTCAATCCGTTCGAGGCAGTGGCGAAGAAGATCTCGCTGAAGGATCGCCCGAGTCGTGGCCCGGCCGATGCCAAGGTCACCATTGTCGAGTATTCTGACTTCCAGTGCCCGTTCTGCTCGCGCGGCTACAACACGCTCGAAAACGAAGTGATGAAGGAATACGAAGGCAAGGTGCGGCTGGTGTTCAAGAACTTCCCGTTGCAGAGCATCCACCCCTGGGCCGAACCGGCGGCGGTGGCCGCCGAGTGCGCGTTCAAGCAGAACCCCGAAGCATTTTGGAAGGTCTACAACTACCTCTTCCAAAATCAGAAGGACATCACTGCGCAGAACCTCAAGGAGAAGGTGCTGACGGCGGTGGGCGACGGAGTGGACAAGGCGGCGCTCACCGATTGCATCGATAATCAAAAGACGCTCGCGCAAGTGAAGGCCGATCAGCAGGAAGGCACCACCGTGGGCGTGAACGGCACGCCGGCGTTCCTGATCAACGGTCGCTTGCTGAGTGGCGCGCAACCGGCCGCTCAGTTCAAGGCGATCATCGACGACGAACTCGCGTCGAAGAAGTAGACGCAAGAAGTAGTGCGATGTCGCGCGGCGCGGTCGGTTCTCGATCGCGCCGCGCGCCTCACAGGCGCGCTTGCGCCAACAGCAAGGCCGTCACCGCCAACGCATGCGTGATCGCTCCGCCGCTGATGAGCGCCGGCAGCTGCGCCACCGGCACCAACTCCACCGCGATCTCCTCCGTCCCGTCCCACGCGGGCGCTGCCTCCAAGCGCGCATCGCGCGCGAGAAAGATGTGCAAGCGATTGGTCTGAATCGCCGGATTCGGATGGACGATCCCGAGCGGCTCCAACTGTTTGCTGACGTAGCCGGTCTCCTCGCGTAGCTCGCGCGCGGCGGCGTGTGCTGGCGACGGGTCTTCCGGATCGGTGATGCCGCCGGGCGTTTCCAACGTCACCGCACCGATGCCGTGGCGGAACTGACGAATGAGCACGAGCTGCCCGTCCGGCGTGATCGGAACGACGTTGACCCAATCGCGCGTTTCGATCACATCGAAGTCATGCGCCTCCCCGGTGAGCGGCGAGCGACTGCGGTGCCGGCGCAGCGTGAACACATGGCAGCGAATCACCTCTTCCGCGTTGAGTAGCTCCCATTCCATGGTGGAGATCTCCTTGCGTCCGACCCGGTGGTGCTAGCGAGTTAGTTCTGATCCGAGACGGGAGGGCGAGCCTTCCGGCGAGCCGTTCGGCTCACACCATGCGGCTCGGCGGAAGCCTCGCCCTCCCAGTCTTGCATCAGCCGATCCGTAAACCCGATTGCGAGATACTACCCTACCCGGCGAACAGCCGCCGATACTCGATCGCCGGGCAACGATCCATCACGACCGTGAGCCCCGCCTGCTGCGCGCGGGCCGCCGCCGCTTCGTCGATCACGTCGAGCTGCATCCAAATCACCTTCGCACCGATCGCGACGGCGTCGTTGACGATTGGTCCGACCTGATCGGAGCGACGAAAGATGTCGACCATATCGACCGGCTCGCCAATCTCCCGCAACTCGGCATAGACCGGCAGCCCGAGAAGCTCACCGGATGCGCGCGGATTGACGGGAAACACCCGGTGCCCGCGGTCGATCAACAAGCGGGCGATGCGATGACTGTCTCGCGATGGATCGGGCGAACAGCCGACGACCGCTACGCGCAAGCGCCGCGACAACAGCGCGCGAATCTGATCGTCAGAGGGATTGGCGAAGGGCACGAAGGCAGGAGTCGAGGTCCGAGGGTTCAAGGGAACCCTCGGACCTTTCCGAGACTAGTTGATCGCTTCGAACAGGCCGGCAGCGCCCATGCCACCGCCGATGCACATGCTGACGATGCCCCAGCGCTTCTTCTGGCGGCGCAGTTCCAACAACAACGTGCCGGTCATGCGCGACCCGGTCATGCCGTAGGGATGACCGATGGAAATCGAGCCGCCATTGACGTTGTACTTCGCCGGGTCGATGCCGAGCCGATCGCGGCAGTACGCGGCTTGCGACGCGAACGCCTCGTTGAGCTCGACCAGGTCGATGTCGTCGATCTTCAATCCGTGCTGCTTGAGCAGCTTGGGAATCGCGAACACGGGACCGATACCCATTTCGTCCGGTTCGCAGGCGGCGAAGACGCAACCACGGAAATAACCCAGCGGCTTGATGCCGAGTTTCTGCGCGCGCTCGGCTGACATGATCAGCGTCGCTGATGCCCCGTCGGAAAACTGCGACGAGTTGCCCGCGGTCACGCTGCCACCTTCCTTGAACGCGCCGGGGAGGTTGGCGAGCCCCTCCGCTGTCGTCTGTGGGCGGTTGCACTCGTCGCGATCAACGGTGACCTGTTTGGTGGACTTCGTGCCGCTGGCCTTGTCGACGACTTCCATCGTCACGGTCATCGGCACGATCTCGTCCTTGTCTTTGCCGGTCTTCTGAAATGCCGCGGTGCGCTGCTGCGAGGCGAGGGCCAGCTCGTCCTGCTTCTCACGGCTGACCTTGTAGCGATCGGCGACGATCTCCGCCGTCAGTCCCATCGGGATGTAGATCTCCTTCTTGTGATCCATCATCCACGGGTTGAACAGGTTCTTCTTGTTGAAGTCGTTCTGCATCATGGTGATCGACTCGAGCCCACCGCCGATGACCGCTTCGGCGCCTTCGGCTTGCACCATGTGCGCTGCCACCATGACCGCGTTGAGGCCCGACGAGCAAAATCGGCTCACCGTGACACCCGGTACCGTGATCGGCAGCCCGGCCATCACCGCCACGTTGCGGCCAACGTTGAAGCCCTGCGGGCCCTCCGGAAAGCCGGTCCCCATGACGACGTCCTCGATCTCCGCCGGATCGAGTTGCGGTGTCTGCTTGACCACGGCTTTGACGCAATGGGCGGCCATGTCGTCGGGGCGAGTCAGGTTGAACGAGCCGCGGAACGACTTGGCGAGTGCGGTCCGCGCAGTGGCAACGATGACGGCTTCACGCATGGGCATGTTCACTTCTCCTTCTCAGCGAGGGGGATGATTTGGGACGCACGAGTCTCGCAAGTGTGTCGGCGAGATGCAAGGGGGGATCGTGAGTCGTGCTCGTGACTCGTGTTCGGTTGGCAAGCCGATGCCCTCCCTCCGACGAGTCACGACTCACGAACACGAATCACGACCTCAATCGAGCATATGCCCGACGCGATTCCACGACGGCCAGCAGGCGAGTCGGCCCCAGCTTGGCCAACAGGTCTTCGAGTCCCACGAGAAGTAAATGAAGGTGGCGCGGCCCTTCACGCTCTCCACGTCGGCGAAGCCCCAGTAGCGGCTGTCGTAGCTCTGGTCGCGGTTGTCGCCGAGGACGAAGAACTTGCCTGGCGGTACGGTGATCGGGGCGAAGGTGTCGCGCGGCGTGTTCTGCGCGCGCGGGTCGACGAAGTGCGCGTGCGCATCGTCGACCGGCTGACCGTTGACGAAGAGGTGCTTCTCGCGCATCTCCACCGTGTCGCCGCCGACCGCGATCACGCGCTTGATCAGGTCCGTCTCAGGATCGTTCGGTGAGACGAACACGACGATATCGTTGCGGTGCAGCGATCCCGTGCTCATCAGCTTGGTGCCGACCAGCGGCAGGCGCAGGTCGTACGCCAGCTTGTTGACGAACAGGTGATCGCCGATCTGGATCGTCGGCAGCATCGAGCCCGACGGCACCCAGAAGGCTTGCACGACCGACGAGCGCACGACCAGGGCCAGCAGGATAGCCAGGCTGATCGATTCGATATTCTGTCGCCAAGCTGACTTGGGTAACCGTGTTGTTCGGGAACGGATGTCCGGAAGTATGCTCATAGTGTGATCATTCCTGGCGGCGCTGGACTCGTCAAGTCGTGGGCCGTGAGTCGTGACGCGTAAATCGTGAGCGGTCGGGCAAGCCACGACTCACGTTTCACAACTCACGATTCCCGTCAGTTGCGCGAAGACATCGATGACGAAGTCCGGCCGCAGCGCGCGCAGCGCCTCAGCCGCGTGCATGCCGTAGGTCACCGCGCAGGTCGCGACGCCCGCCGCTTGACCCATGGTGATGTCGAACGAGGTATCGCCGACCATCAAGGTGCGCGCGGCGGGCGCTGCAAAGCGCGCCCGCGCATACTCGACCATCTCCGGGTGCGGTTTGCCGCGCGTGACGCAGTCGCCACCGATGAAGTCGTCGATCAGCTCGGCGATGCCGCAATGCTGGGCGATGTCCACCGTGGTTGCGCGACCTTTGCTCGTGCCGATCACCAGCCGCGCGCCGGCGGTGCGCAAGGCGAGCAGCGTCTCGGTGACCCGCGGAAACAGATTGAACTGGCGAACGAAATCGGGCCGATCCGCATGCTCGCGGTAGTGCACGCACAGCGCTTGAATCGTGGGAGCGCTCGCCGAGGGGAGCGCGCGACGAAACACCTCGTCAAGTGGCAGTCCGATGGTGGCGGCCACCGCGCCGGGATCGGCGCACGCGAACCCGTGCGCAGCCACCGTCTCGTTGACCCGCCCTACCAGCAGAGCTTCGCTGTCGACCAACGTGCCGTCGAGATCAAGGACGAGTAAATCGAAACGTGCCGGCATGCGGCGGTGATACTCCGAGCACGCGGTGCGACTCAAGTCGCGATTCGCGTCCGACGACAGGACCGGACATGAGGTTACAACGGATTGAACGGATTACACGGATTGAACGGAATGCAGTCGGCTGCGGCCTCACGCCGGCAAGCCGTACAGCGTGCGTGCGTTTTCGCCCATGATGCGGGCCTTCACCGCGGGGGTGATGTCGGTGCGCTGGCGCAGCGGCTTGGTCGAGTTGGGGAAGTCGCCGTCCCAGTGCGGGTAGTCGCTGGCGTACATGATGAAATTCGCGCCCAGCGTCTCGACCGCCAATGGCACGCTCGCTTCCTCCGGCTCGCAGCTCACGTAGATCTGACCACGAGCGATGTATTCCTCGGGCCTGTGTTTGCACGCCGGCGTCAACCGGCCGCGTTTTTCGAGGTGCTCGTGCATGCGCTCCATGAAGTATGGCACCCAACCGACGCCCGATTCGAGCAAGGCGACGCGCAGCTTCGGATGCCGTTCCAACACGCCGCCAAGAATCAGCGCCGTCGACGCCACCATCATGTCGAACGGGAAGCTGACGCAGTGGACTTGGAGATAGTTGTCGAACCGGTGCGAGCCGAGGTTGGGCAGATGAATCCCCGGCGCGCCGTGAATGCCGAGCGGCATGGCGAGATCCGCCGCCGCGCTGTAGAACGGTTCAAGATCGGGATGATCGAGGTTGCGCGTCCGCAGCACTGCCGGGATCATCGTGGCGACCAGGCCGAGCTGCTTGGCTTCGCGCATGATGGCGATCGACTCGGCAATGCTTTCGATCGGCACCAGGGCCACGCCGAATAGCCGCTGCGGATTGTGCTGGCAGTACTGCGCCAACCAATGATTGTAGCGGCGCGCGACTTCGGCGGCGAATGTCTGATCGGTGAACGCCGGCAAACCAAGCGCCGCGCTGGGGAAGAACACCATCTGCTCGATGCCCTCGATGTCGGCGTCCTTCAGCACGCCCTCGGGCGTGAACGGATTCGCGCCGCGATCGAGGCACATGCCTTCCTCGGCGCGGCAGCCGGCGCCCGGTCCCGTCGCTTGCGGATAGCGCCGGCCCTCGATCACCAGCGCGGACCCGTCTTCCATCGATTCGGCGAAGCTGATCTTGTCGGGAAACCGTTGCATCAGCTCCGCCATCAGTTCGCGGCCTTCGATGATGTGGGCGTCGGCGTCGACGACTCGCATGGGAATCCTCCGGTGAACAATGCAGGCGATTATTTCCCGCCGAAGGCCGCGCGCAGCGCGCTCGCGGCTTGTTGGATGGCCGTCTTGCCTTGATCCAGCATCGCGCTCATGCCGAAGAAGCCGTGGATCATGCCGTTGTAGCGCGTCAGTTGCACCGGCACGCCGGCGGCGCGCAGACGCTCGGCGTAGCGTTCGCCCTCGTCGCGCAGTGGATCGAACTCGGCGGTGATCACCAGCGCGGGAGGCAAGCCCTTCATGTTCTCCGCGCGCAGCGGCGAGGCGTACGGGTTGTGTCGATCGGCATCGCCACCGGCGTAGTGATTCCAGAACCATTTCATCGCGTCGCGGGTGAGCAGATAGCCGTCGGCATTGTCGCGATACGACGGCGTGTCGCACGCCGCATCGGTGACCGGATAGACGAGCAGTTGGAACTTGAGTGCGGGCTTGCCGCGATCGCGCGCGATTTGCGCGACCACCGCGGTGAGATTGCCGCCAGCGCTGTCGCCACCGATCGCCACCCGTGATGCATCGGCGCCGATGCTGGCGGCGTTGGCGGCGACCCACAGCGCAGCGTGATAGGTGTCGTCGACCGCGGCGGGATACGGATGCTCGGGAGCGAGCCGATAGTCGACCGACACGACGATGCAGCCGGCGGCGTTGGCGAGCGCCCGGCATAGCACGTCGTAGGTTGCGATGCTGCCGATCACCCAGCCGCCGCCGTGGAAGTACACCAACACCGGCAACGTGCCACTGTCCGCAGGCGTGTAGATGCGCACGGGGATTCCGCCGACGGGACCGGGCAGCGTGCGGTCTTCCACCTTCGCGACGGCTTCCGGCGCGCCCTGCATCGCGGCGAGCGCGGTGAAGGCTATGCGCGCTTCGGCGACCGGTAACTCGTTGAGCGGCTTGCCGCCCATCGCGGCGATCTGGTCGAGCAGGGCGCGGGCTTGCGGGTCGAGAGCCATGAGATCCTTCCTTTCAATCGGCGCGATCTTGCATTTTTTTGAATTAAAGAACAAACGTTCGTTCCTGCGTGAGTTCGAAGACGAAGAGGAGATCGTAATGGGATTCGATTTTGGTTTGTTCTATGAAATTCCAGTCGCCGCGCCGTGGCATGCGCGTAGCGAATACGACGCCTATCACAACGTGATCAAGCAAGCCGTGCGCGGCGACGCGTTGGGCTTCTCGCACTTCTGGACCGTCGAGCATCACTTCCTCAGCGAGTTCTCGCACTGCTCCGCACCCGAGGTGCTCTACGGCGCGGTGGCCGCCCTGACCAAGCGCATCAAGATCGGCCACGGCGTGCGTCTGCTGCCGTTTCCGTACAACCATCCCATTCGCGTCGCCGAAATGGGCGCGGCGCTCGACATCATCTGCGACGGCCGCTTGGAGTTCGGCACCGGGCGTTCGTCGACTCGCGCCGAGCTGGAAGGTTTCGGCATCGATCCGCTGGAAACGCGCGAGCTGTGGGACGAGGCGCTCGACGTGGTGATCGGCGCGTGGACCACCGACGAGTTCTCGTGGCAAGGGAAGTATTTCAAAGTGCCGCCCCGACGCGTGCATCCGAAACCGATTCAGCAGCCGCACCCGCCGATCTGGATGGCGACCAGTAGTCCGCAGGGTCACGAGGTGTGCGGGCAGAAGGGCTTGGGGCTGCTGTCGTTCACCATCGGCGTGCCGCCCGACGAGTTGGCGTTTCGCATTGGGCTGTATCGCGAGGCGCTGAAGACGGCGAGGCCGGCCGGCAAGTTCGTCAACAATCGCGCCGCTGCTTTCACCATGGTGCATTGCGCCGAGACCACCGCCGAGGCGCGCAAGAACGCGGAGGAGTCGGTGCTGTGGTACTTCAAGAAGAGCATCGAGCTGATCGGCTCGCTTGCTGCGTGGCAAGAAGGACGCGAGTTGGGTTCGTACGACTACACCAAGGGACTGAAGGACCTGAACCTCGAGAGCTTCTCCTTTGATCTGCTGAACGACATGGATGCGATCATCGTCGGTGATCCTGACCACTGCATTCGCGTGGCGAAACGCTATCGCGACGCCGGCTGCGATCAGTTGCTGTGCCTGATGCAGCCGTACAATATCGCCCCCGACAAGGTGATGCGCTCGATCGAGTTGTTCGGCGAGCACGTCATCCCGGCATTTCGTTGATGGTGGAGCACTCCGGCGCGTGCTAGCGTCGGGACCATGTCAGTGAGGAGTTGTCGATGGCCGTTGGCGTAACTCAACCGGTTGCCCGCCCGGCGCGCGTGCTGCCCACGCTCGCCGCGTGGCCGGGTGCTGCGTGGCAAGTGTTCAAGGATGTCGTCAAGTGGCCGTTCTACGCGCTCTACGAATACCGCCTGAGCCAAGAGGCGGCGACGTGGCGCAAGCCGCAACACATCGGCGTCATCATGGACGGCAATCGGCGCTACGCGCGCCAGTATGGTTTCACCGATCTCAGCGAGGGCCACGCGCACGGCGCCCGCCACCTCTACGACGTGCTCAAGTGGTGCCGCGACTTCGACATCGGCGTGATGACGGTGTGGGCGCTCTCGCTCGACAACTTCGCGCGTGACGAAGCCGAGTTGCGCGGGCTGTTCGAATTGTTCGAGGCCAAATTCCACGAGATCGTCGATCACGAAGAGATTCACCGCTATCGCGTCAAGGTGCGCTACATCGGCAGTTACGAACGGTTGCCGGCGAGTCTGCAAGCCGCGATCGATGCGGCGCAAGCGGCGACCGCGCACTACGAGGACTTCGTGCTCAACGTGGCGATCGCGTACGGCGGACGCGAGGAGATCACCGACGCGTTTCGGCGCTACTTGCACGATCAAGCGCAGTCGGGTCATTCGCTCGCCGAGGTCGCCGACGGCTTGCTGCCGACCGCCGTCGATCCGTATCTCTACACCTCCGGCCTGCCCGATCCCGACCTGATCATTCGCACCAGCGGCGAAGTCCGCATCGGCGGCTTTCTGCTGTGGCAAAGCGTGTACAGCGAGTTCTACTTCTGCGACACCTACTGGCCCGCGTTCCGTCGCATTGATTTTCTCCGCGCGCTGCGCTCCTTCGATCAACGCAAGCGGCGGTTCGGGAAGTAGGGGCGGCATTTGACGGCCGGGCCGCGGCGACAATGAGTCGGCGGATTCGGACAGCCTCCTCCCTGACCCTCCTCCGCTCACGGGAATGTTCGCAGAGGAGGGAACTCACTCGTGCGATGTCGACACGCTCCGGTCCCCTCCTCTGCGGCATCACCCGCCGCGGAGGAGGGTGAGGGTGGAGGTGTTCTTTGAACGCGGAGCATCAACGATCACGTCCGCGCAAATCGCGTCGCGACTTCTCGTTACAACGGCAAGACGTACACCGTCTCGGCCTGCGCGCGGCCGCGAATGGCCAGATCCGCATGGCGCACGAACTGTGCGCAGGTCTCCCGGCCGGCGCGGCGATAGGTGGTGTCGTCGATGGCGACGGCGGCATTGAGTTCGCGCGTCATGCTCTGCAAGCGCGCGGCGAGGTTGACGGTGTCGCCAATCACCGTCCAGATGAAGCGATCCGACGATTGGATGTTGCCGACAAACGCCGGCCCGGTGGCGATCCCCACTCCGACCGAGAGCGTGGGCCGATTGCTCGGCGGCGCCATCGCCGCCATCCCGGCAATGATCTCGCAGCCAACCTGCACCGCGGCGCGCTCCTTCATCGCCATCTCGTCCGGGGCGCCGAAGACGGCCAGCAACCCGTCGCCGTGGAACTCGACGACGCTGCCACCGCGCGCCCGTACCACCTGCGACACCATCTCGGTGTAGCGATTGACGGTGTGGAAGATCTCCTCCGCCTCGCGCGCTTCGGAGAAGCCGGTATAACCGCGGATGTCCACGAACAGCACCGTCACCTCGCGCTCACCGGCCTCGATGTCCTGGCCGCTGGCCAGGCGCGCGGCGACCGCGCCGGGCACGTAGCGGCGCAGCGCCTCCTGCATGGCGCGCGCCTGCTCCGCCACGGCGGTGGCGTCGAGCGCGAGCAGGCGGTCCGAGACCTTGCCCGCGACGGCGCCGAGCCAGGCGAGGTCGGTCGGCGTGTAGATGTCGCCGGAGCGCTTCGGTCCGAGACACGAAAAGGCGATGAGATCAGCCCCGCGGCGAAACGGCACCAGCAACGCGACCTCGAGGGTCTCGATCGCGGCACGCTCGAAGGGCGTGAGGGAGGTCGACTGGCGCGCCGTCCAGCGTTCGGCGGCCAACGGCGCCGTGCGCTCCTGGAGCGCCGTGATCAGCGTGCTCTGCACAGCGAAGGCGGGCGGGGCCGTGCGACCGCGCACCGCCAGCGGCGTGAACACGTCACCAGCACGGGCGTATACGACGGCGGCCGCCGGCTGCAGCAGCGTATCGAGGCGCTCGCCAACCAGGCGCGTCAGCTCCCGCATGTCGGCACAGCCCGAGATCGCCGTGAGCAGATGCTCGAAGCCCTGTTCGAGGGCGAGGCGTTGCGGGAAGAGGAGTCGGTCGATCCGCGGCCGCACGAGCCGCTGCGCCGGCACGACTATCGCCGCGAGGGCGAACGCGAACAGGATCTGCCCGTAGGCCGGTGCGAGCCCGAGGGCGTCGCTGGCGGCGCGCGAAGCAGCCGGCATCACGCCGAGCACGAGGGCCAGGCCGAGGATCGCCAGCACGCTGTACGACAGCGTCGCACTGAACAGCCGGTCGATGTCGAGAAACTGGTAGAAGGCGATCGCGACAAGGACACCGAGCGGTATCGCCACCACGGCGATGATCGCAACAGCAAAGAGTACGCCTATCCACTCGGGGACGACGCCCAGCGCGACGACGGCGTTGAAGAGGCCGACCGGCAACAAGCCCACGTAGGAGCCATAGACCACCCATTTGATCTGCCGGCGCCCGAGAAGGTCCGCGCGCTGGTATACGCGCGTGAGCGCCACGAGGTCTGCGACGATGAAGCCACTCATTACGAGCGCCTCCATCGAAAACGCCGCCAGCCCCGCATCGGGCAACCAGAAAAAGGCCGCGAACGACGCTGACATTAGGAGCGTGAGTGCCCAGGCCACCGCTCGCTGTCCGCGACCCCATAGCCGCAGGCCTGGGAGGAACTCGTTGAGGTTCCAGAGAAGGAGCCCCGAGCTCAGCGGAAGAACGAGCATATCAATGATGAGTTCGGCCCAAGGCGCGGTCGAGATAGAAAAGTAAGGCGTGAAAGAGAACGCCAAAAGCAGGCTCGCCACGTACCAACGCCGCGCGAGGTGCCAGTGGGCGGCGCGCACCAGCAGGAGCAGCGCGGTGCCAACGGTGCCGACGATGAACGGGAGCGTTGCCCACCAAGGATTCCCTGGGAAGAAATACCCCGGGACGAGTGGCACGCGCACGTCGGAGCGCACGCTGCCGCGTTCGATCGTCAACAGCAGGGAGCGGGCACCGGCCTGCGCCACTTGCGACCAGCGCAGTATGAATCCGGCGTTGGACACGCCACGAAGGTCGCTCCCCTCCAGGCGCAGCAGACGGTCTCCCACAGCGAGCGGGCTCGCCTCCGCGCTCGGGGACGACAGAAGTCGGTACACCGTCGGATACGACTGCTCGTCCGGCGCCGACGACACGAAGAACGGGGCGATCACGAAGTCGCCGCGGACGCCGTGAACCACGGTCATGACGATGCCGAACACGCAGACGGGCAGCAGCGTACCGAGCAGCAGCCAGTCGCCGGCTGCCAGTCTCGATCGGGAGAGGCTGTTAGTTGTTAGGTTGTTGGTTGTTAGGGACGGAACGGAATCGGAACTGCCTACTGTTGTCTGCCTACTGCCAACTAGCGAAGCGCCGCAGCCGCCGCAGAACTTCTCGCCGGGCTCGTTCGATGCCCCGCACGCGCCGCACCGCGCGGCGAGCGTGGCCCCGCATTCCGCGCAGAAGCGACGCTCCGCGCGGTTGTCGTGGTGGCAGGATGGGCAACGCATCGGGTTTGGTATCGCACGGTGTGACTAACACACCCTGCGACGATTGCGGAAGGAGCGCGGTGCTCTTCACGACCGGTCGAAGCGGGTGGCGCCCTTCGAGACGGCGCTGCGCGCCTCCTCAGGACGAGCGGGAAAGTATTGTGGCGGAAGGAGAGAACCGCTCATGCTGAGGAGCGCCGACAGGCGCGTCTCGAAGCATGTCGAATGATTCAACGAGGTGGTCAAACGATTCCCTGCTCTCGGAACTGCTTGATCTGTTCTTGCCCGAAGCCGAGTTGCTCCAACGTCTCGTCGGTGTGTTCACCGAACGCCGCGGGCGGGGTGCGCAGGGACGGCGGTGTGTCGGACAGCTTGATGGGACTGTTCGGTGTCACCATCTTGCCGAGCGGTGTGTCCATCTCGACGATCATGTTGCGATGGCGCAGTTGCGGATCGCGCAGCGCTTCGTCGATCGTGTTGACAGGGCCGAAGCAGATGTCCTTGCCGCCGAGTTCACGCATCCAGTCGTCGAAGGTCTTCTTGCGAAAGATTGCGCGGAAGTATTCGACGATTTCTTCGCGGCGCGCTTCGTCCCATTGCAGAGGAATCAGATCGTCGCGGCCCATGTGGCGACAGAGCGTTGCCCAGAAGTGCGGCTCGTAGGCGCCGACAGTGACGTGGCGGCCGTCGCGTGTTTCGTACACGTTGTAACACGCGTAACCGCCGGTGAGTTGCTCGCGCCCGCGCCGCGGGTTCGCACCCGAGAGTTGCCGCAGCAGCAGGTTGTACACGTTCCACGCGAACGCGCCGTCGAGCATGGCGATGTCGATGCATTGTCCGCGCCCGGTGTGCTGCCGCGCAATCACCGCGGTGAGAATGCCGACCGCCGCCATCAGTGACCCGGCGCCGATGTCGGCGATCTGGACGCCCGGCATCACTGGCGCCCGCTCGGCCTCGCCCACGGAGTGCAGCACGCCGGCGAAGCCGAGATAGTTCACGTCGTGCCCGACGCGATCGCGATACGGTCCGTCCTGCCCATAGCCGGAGATCGAGCAGCAGATGAGGCGCGGATTGCGCGCGCTGAGTGTTGCGTAGTCGATCCCCAAGCGTTTGGTGACGCCCGGGCGAAATCCTTCCAGCACGACGTCAGCCCGCTCTGCCAGGCGAAAGAAAATGTCGCGACCGGCGTCGCTCTTGAGATTGAGCGTCATGCTGCGTTTGTTGCGCGCGAGAAACGGAATGCCGGTACCGAACGGATCGCCAGGTTGCGCGATCACCAGCGTGTCCATGCCGAGATCGGCCAGCAGCGTCGAACAGAACGGGCCCGGCAGTTGCCGCGACAGATCGAGCAAGCGGAGATTGGCGAGCGGGAGCATGAAGGAGAATCACCACAGAGACACAGAGTTACCATGTGTTCGGTTGGAGTGAGCTGAGAAAGATGGGAGCCTCACCTTGTGCACGCGGGACACGCCAAACGTGGCCGCAAGATTGTTGCACCAAGAAGGGAGGCTCCCATGACCAAGGTAGTGCAGCGACCCGA
>JACOST010000013.1 GCA_016178705.1 Deltaproteobacteria bacterium
GCTGCACTACCTTGGTCATGGGAGCCTCCCTTCTTGGTGCAACAATCTTGCGGCCACGTTTGGCGTGTCCCGCGTGCACAAGGTGAGGCTCCCATCTTTCTCAGCTCACTCCAACCGAACACATGGTAACTCTGCGGTGAATCCCCACTCGTCTTGACTGCTTCGGCAATGGGGCTACGCTCGCGTTCGGATAAGGGAGTCTCAATGACACGCTGGCTTTCACTCGTGCTCGCCTCCGTCCTGCTGGTCGCGACTCATGCGATCGCCGAAGAACCGAGCACCGAGGAAACGGTTCCCAAGACGGTTCACGGCGGCAAGCAGAAGATCAAGTCGGGCGGCAAAGAGGTCGGCGAAGGGTTTCGCGGGATCGGACGCGGCATCAAGAAGACCTTCACCGGTGAGAGTTCGAAGGAAGACTACAGCGAGGGCGGCAAGCAGCTCGGCGAGGGCTTCAAAGATCTCGGCACCGGCACGGCAGGTGTCGGCCGCGGTGTCGGCACGTCAGTGGGTCACGCGTTCACCGGCGAGCCGGACAGCACAGGCGGCAAGCGCGCGACCAAGAGCAAAGCGGAGAACAAAGACTAGAAAAAGGAGGCGGCGGGACGCCCGCCTCCTTCCTTCGCTGTCTCGCGGACAGCGAACCTACGCTGGTGCGGCGGCGACGACAACGGTACAGGGAGATGGTGGAGCCCGCCGCTGGCAAACCGCCGTCGTTGTTCGGTCCGTTGCCGACACGCGGGATATGGACCGCGCTCGATCTCTCGCGCGCGCAGTTTCTACTGATCGTGATCGCCTCGCTGGCGGCCTTCGTGTTCGTCGGCGGGCCGGTGTGGGCGCACGCACGCGAGAGTCACTTCTGGCGCATCGGGCTGAGTTACGCAGTCATCCCGGTCTTGGTGGCGGCCGCGTTGCGCCGCAACGGCAAGACGCGCCTGATTCGCATCGTCGTTGGCAGCGCCGTTATCGCGCTGATCAAGCTCGTCGTCACCGCCGCGCTGTTGGTCGCGATCGTGTTGGCGCAAGGCTAACAGCTCGTTGGAAAACCCCGCATGCTTCGAGACGCGCCTCTCGGCGCTCCTCAGCATGAGCGGTTCATCCTTTGTGCCACAACACTTTCCCGTTCGCCCTGAGGAGGCGCGCAGCGCCGTCTCGAAGGGCGCCGCACTTTTTGAACGCGCTGCTAACGTCGATGTGGCTAACCATGATGGCCCGCAATAGCGGACCCTACAAGATCGGACACCGTAAGGTCCGCTGTGCGGACGCGCCGGCGGTTCAGTGGCCGCTGTGCCCGACGCCGAACGCACGCAGCAGCGTCACCAACCCAAACGCAATCACCAGCCAACCCGACAAACGCGACAAGTATCCTCGAATGGACGGCCGAGCCAAGGCCCGCGTCGCGCCGACGGACAGCATCGCCGGCACGGTGCCGAGACCGAAACACAGCATCGTAAGCATGCCTTCGCCGATCGACGCCGTCGCTGCGGCGCGCGCGGCGAAGGCGTAGATCAACTGACACGGCAGAAACGCATTGAACACACCGAGCGCTAGCGGCGCCGCGGGTGATCGCGAGCGGATCACGCCACCGAGCACGCGACCGACGGTCGCCTGCGCCAACACTGCACCGCGCGTGGTGATGTGCGCCAGCACGCCGAGCACTTCGAGTCCCACCAGGATCATGAAGCCGCCGGCGACCAGCGCGAGCAGTTGCTCCGCCACATGCCCGGGACCACCGGCAACCATCCCCGCGCCGAGCGCTCCAGAGATTGCACCGATGAAGACGAGCGTGTTGAGCCGGCCGAGATTGTAGAGCACTTGCCGTTGCAGATTGCGGCCGGGCGCGACCGCGGCCAGCGCGAGTGGAAATCCGCCGCACATACCGACGCAGTGCAGTGACGCGGCGAGTCCGCCCACGAAGATCGCAAGGTACCACGTCACGAGACGTTCCCGTTGCGCAATCGGCGCGCGTTCGCCACCACGACGAAGCTACTGCCCAGCATCGCCAACGATGCCACCAACGGATTGAGGGCGCCGGTAACCGCGACGGCAAGCGCGGCTGCGTTGTAGGCAAACACCCAGAACAGATTCTGCCGGACGACTCGGCGCACGCGCCGTGCATAACCTAGCAACCACGGCACACGGCGCAGGTCGTCGCTCACGATGGCGACATCGGCCGTCATCCGAGTGAGGTCGGTGGCGCTTCCGATCGCAATCCCAATACCCGCCGCCGCCAGTGCCGGCGCGTCGTTGATGCCGTCACCCACCATGGCCGTCGCACCCTGCGGAGTCGCGCTACGAATGTGCGCCAGCTTGTCCTCCGGCAGCAGACCGAGCGCCGCTCGCATCGGCGCGATCAGACGCGGCACCACCGCCGCCGCCCGCACGTCGCCGGAGAGCAATCCGACTTCGACCCCCAGGTCATTAAGAGCGGCGACCGCCGCCGGTGCCTCCGCCCGCACATCTTCCTCGAACACAAACCGGCCGAGCAATTGCTGCCCGCGCCACAAGCACACCGTCGCGTCGTGCTGATCATCGAGACGCCCGAGTTCTTCGTGGGCGAAGCGGACGCAGCCGAGCGCGAGTGACTCGCCGTCAACGACACCACCTACACCGCGCCCCGGTACAACTCGAATCGACCCGGCTTCGAGCAGCGGACAGTGCGCGGCTCGCGCGGCCTGGGTGATCGCCAGGGCGAGCGGATGCGTGAGCGCACCTTCCAATGCCGCAGCGCGGGCCAGCAGATCGTCGCGCGACAGCGCGACGCCGGGAGCCGGCTCGATCGCCACGAGACGCGGCACGCGTTGCGTGAGCGTGCCCGTCTTGTCGAAGAACACGCGCGCGACATCGGCCGCGCGTTCCAATGTCGGCGCGCTGCGCACGATGACGCCGTGGCGTGCCGCCGTCATCAGTCCTGTCCACACGGCCACCGGCGTCGCAATCCCGAGCCCGCACGGGCAGGCAACCACGAGGACGGCCAGGCCGACCAACACTCCGGTCTCAACGCCCGCCCGCATACTCCAGAACAGCATCGCGCCGGCAGCCATCACGATCACGATCGGCACCAACACCGCGGCAACGCGATCGGCAAGTCGCTCGGCTGGCGCGCGCTCACGACGGGCCGCTTCCAACAGCGCTGCGACACGCGCGGCCGCGCTCTCCGCGGCACGTGCGCTGACCCGCACGCGAAAGAGCCCATCGACACTGCACGTACCGCTCGCCACCGCGCTACCCGGCTCTTTCAGGATGGTGCGACTCTCGCCTGTCAACGCGCTCTCATCGACCCCGCCGGTGCCGTCGATCACCACGCCATCAGTCGGAAACGCCTCGCCAGGCGTGACACGGACCACTTCACCGGCGCGCAACGCATCAACGGCGACGGCAGCGCTCACGCCCGCACGAATGCGCGTGGCAACCGCGGGCGCTGGCGCCAGCGTCGCACGGACGGCCGCGCCGGCTTCCGCCTTCGCGCGAGCTTCGAGATAGCGGCCGATCGTCACCAACACGAGCAACATCGCCGCCGTGTCGAAGTACACCGCACCCCGTCCGGCGAGCGTGTTCGAGACCGACAGCGCATATGCCGCCGCGGTGCCGAGGACGATGAGCGCGTCGGTGTTGGCGCCGCCCTTGCGGAGCGCGCCGAGGGCGCCGCGCAGGATCGGCCACCCCAGCAACATCAGCACCGGCGCGGTCATCAGCATCGCCAGCACGCGCAGCACCTGAAACAGCGGACCATCGCTCGATCCGGCAGCGGTGCCGTACACATATGGCACGTAGGTCGGCATGCTCACCATCATCACGTTCAGCGCGAAGAAGATCGCGAGACCCAGTCGCACGAAGATGGCGCTCGCCGCACCGTGCTCGCCGGTGGCGCGCGTGACTTGCCACGCCAGCACGCAGCCGTAGCAACAGAAGCGCGACGGCGCGCCTTCGACTTCGCCGATGACCCAGCGCCGCCCGAGCGGCAAGCCGCAATGGGCGCAGTCGGCGGCCGTCTGCACGTCACTGGTTGTGACCAACCGCTGTTCGATCACGACCGCGTTCATGAATTCATCCAGCCATGCATAGGAACCCTCGACAGCGGGTCCGTCATGCCGGCGTACGCCGGTATCCAGGCGGGGTGTCGGGGCACGAGCCTGGATTCCGGCTTCCGCCGGAATGACGAAGGAGAGGGCGCTCGACTTCCATGCGAAGCGTTTCACCCGTCGCCTCTGCTCGACCGTCGCCTCACTCCATCAGATTGAGCATCAAGTAGGTCACGCCGAAGATGAAGAACGACAGCCACAACAGTCCGATCCACCACGGCGCCGGATTGCCTTCGTAGATGTGGAAGCGGCCGTCTTCGAGCGTCTGGTCGGGCCGCGACGCGGTGGCGGCGCTGGCTCCTGGCGGCGCGAGAATAGGGCCGGCACTCAGCGGTTCGGTGGAACCCGGTTCGTTAGCCATGATGCGACCCCAGCTCTCCGCCGCGTTCGATCTCGCGATCGAGTTCGAGCATACGGAACTTTGGTTGCTCGACGTCGCGGAATTTTCCCGTCATCACCGCCCACAGCGTGAGAAACACGATGGGCAGCATGCCGATGAGATACACACCAACGGCGGCCGCACCGAAACCCGCGATATCGTCGTTGACGATCGTCATCACGAACTCAGTCATCTTGTAGGTAAAGCCAAGGCCGGCGATCACCAACACCGCGACCGCAAAGCCGATCGTCACGATCGTTCTAAGGAGCGATTGATCGCCGCGCCTGCCGCGAATCGCTCTGAGTCGTCGCGTCGACATCACGAACCTCCTTGCAACGCGTCCACGTTGTAGATCGTGGCCGGCACTTGCGTGACCCAACTGCCGAGCCACTGCACGTAGGCCACCAACGCCAACCCGCGCTCGGTGGGTCGCCGCTGCTCGTCGAAGAACCACGGATACGCCGGCATCACTGAATAAGGCGCCACGCTGCGCGGATCGTAGAAGTGCGCGACATGCCAGTCGTTCGAGTGCTTGCCCGACTCGCGAATCAGATCGGGACCGACGCGCCGCGTGCCGAACAAGTGCGGCAGGTTCATCATGTTCTGGTATTCGCCGGGCTGCGATACCGGCCCGAAGCGCAGATCTTCCTTCGAGACCGGCCGGACGAACTGCGAGTGGCAGTGCCAACACGCCTCGGCGATGTAGTTGGCCTTGCCGACCTCCAGCGCATGCGCGAAGCTCGTCGGGTTCACCTCACCGAAGTAACGCTTAAACTCGTCCGGATAGTCCTCCGCGAGCTGATGAAACTCGGGCGGAATGGTCTTGGCGATCTCCGCCACCGACGCGATCGGCAACTTGCGCAGCGTGAGCACCGGCAGCAGCCCCTGCAAGACGAAGCCGAGCAAAAACGTCAGAACGCCGGCGATGAGGAAGCTCGCTCCGAATCGTTCCATTCGTTACACCCGCTGCGCCACCGCGACCGCCGCCCGCGTGGCGAGCGTGCTCGGTTGCCGCGCCGTCGCCCACATCGCGTAGAAGAACAGTCCTTGGCCGGCGATGATGAGCAAGCCGGCGACCGAGCGCACCCACCAAAACGGCATCGAGGCGACGACCGATTCGCCCCAGTGACTCAAGGCTGCCCAGCTAAAGCCCTGCACCAAGCCGGCCGCCGTCAAGTCGATCACCATCAGCACGAGCCCGATCAGCGTGAACCAGTAGTGCAGCGTCAACAGTTGCGGCGTCGCCCACGGCCGGCCGACCGCGCGCGGCCACAGCTCGATGATCAACCCCATGATCCAGAAACCGAACACGCCGAACATCACCATGTGTGCGTGCGCCACCACCCAGTCGGTGAAGTGAATGATTTTCTGGAACGTCAGCGTGACCTGGAAGGCGCACTGGAAGCAGGTCAGCGCGTACATGATCATGCCGGTGTAGAACCAGCGAATGGCGAGGTTGCCGCGAATCGCGTCGGCGCGGCCGTGCAGCGTGCCGAAGAAGTTCACGATGACAGTGATGACGACGATCTCGACCGCGATGGTCGCCACCACTGCCCCGTACTGCGCGTACATCGGGATCGGGCTGTACAAGAAGTGATGTACGCCTTGCATCGGATAGAAGAACGCCAACCCCCAGAACCCGATCAACGACAGCGCGTGGCTCCAGATCGGTTTGCGCAGCAGCAGCGGCACGAAGAAGTACATCAGGCCCCAACCGATTGGCGTGACGAACAGACCGACCAGATCGTGGATGAACAACCCGGTGATCGCCGCGCCCGCCGTGCCCGGTACCCAAAACTGCGGCAGGTAGTTGCCCATGAAGTAGACCAGGCCGGTCCACGCGAAGGCCGCGAGGAAATACCACAAGCTGACATACAGCCCCTGCTCCTGCGTGCGCAGGATGGGCGTCGCCAGGTTCGTCACCAGCAGCACCAAGCCGACAATGATCAACGGGTCGACGAACATCGGCGTCTCGCCCCACTCGATCCCTTGCCCGTAGCCCAAGAGTTGTCCGCCAATGGTCAGCGTCATGAAGAGTTGCCACGCGCCAAAGATGACCCAGCCGAGTCGATCCGAAAGAATCGGCTGGCGCGTCAGCCGCGGAATCGCGAACAGCATGCCGCCGATGAAGGCATTGGCGATGAAACCATACGCCGCCATGTTGGTGTGGACCATGCGCACGCGTCCGGGCGACAGCCACTCGATGCCGCTGAGCGGATAGAGGTTGTTGAACTGCATTGCATACGCGAGCCCACCGAGTAGCGAAGTCGCGAAGAACGCCATGCTCGCGATCAAGTGCCAGCGCACGAGATCGAAGTTGACCAGCGGACGCCGATCGACGGTTGCGATCACCTGGACGCCTCCTTTCCAGCTTCTGCAACGGGCGAATGATCGGTGGCGCGCAGCGACAGAATGTAAGACACCAAGTTCCACGCATCGCCGGCAAGGATGTTTTCGCCGTCCGGTTCGGCGAAGATGTCGGCGAATGACGGCATCGCCGTACCACCGACGCCGGTCATGAAGGTGCGGTAGACGTCTTGCGGCGTTGGCCCACTCTTGAGGCGCCCCTTGGTGAAGTCGAACGGCTTTTGCGCGTTGCCCCAACTGTCAGGCGGAAGGTTCTTGGCCGACAGCCCGTCGCCGCGCCCGCTTTCACCATGGCAGGCGGTGCATTCGAGCATGGTGTACAGCTCGCGTCCGCGCGCCACCGACGCGGGTGAGCCGAGTGCGGCCGGCGGCGGTGGAACGTAGATCGGCGTGCCGGCCCCGCGCGTCTTCCACTCCGGGAAGAAGCCCTTGATGTACTCGACCACCGCCAAGCGCTCGCGTTCGCTCAGCAACGACCAATCGGGCATCGACGTGCGATACACCCCGCGGCTGACGATTCGATACAGATCTTCGTCGGTCGGCAGGGTTCCGCTCGGGGTCGAACGAAACTTGAAGATGCCCTTGGTGAAGTCGCGTGGCTTGACGAGCAGCATCGGCGCCGCGGCGCTGTTGCCGTCGCCGTTCACGCCGTGACAGCCGACGCAGTAGCGCGTGTAGATCGTCGCGCCTTCACCCTTGAGCGTGGCGACTTGATCATCGGCGCGGAGCGGCGCCGCGAACACCACGATCGCAATCCACATCAGTGTGGGCAGGGTGCCGAATCGCACGCGCATCACGTCACCGCCGGGCGATACGGCACGAAGCGAGCGAGCGGCTGCAGCACGCCGAGCGTCAGTCCGTAAATCAGGTGCGTCAACGCCGCGATCCAGACCGGCATCAGATTGAGGACGTATGGTTCGCCGACCAAGCGCGGCTGCAGCCACGACAGCACGAAGTAAAAATTGACCACCCACATCAGCAACCCGTACAGCGCGCCGAGCGCGATCTGCTGCAGATAGGAACTCGGGAAGTAACGGCTGATGAAGACCTGAAACACCGCGCCCGCAGCCGCCCCGACCGAGAAGTGCGCGACCGCAACCAACATGAAGAAGTTGAGATCCTCGGTGGTCAGCGCCTTGGCCCCGAGGAAGGCGGTGCCGTAGACGCGCAGGAACAGCAGCGGGTCCTGATTGACCATCAAGGACCCGATGACATGGAAGGCGAAACTGGTGACGCTGCCGACAATGCCGAGCGTGGTGCCGGCGACCAGATAGAAGGTCAGGTAGAACCCGGTCGGCGGCCACGTGCGGCCGGTCGGGACCGTCAGCCGTGCTTCCAGGTCGGCAATGGCCACCCGATGGTCCTCGATCTCCCGCAGAATGTCTTCCCGCCCCGCCATGAGTCGCAGCACCGGATCGCAAGCGACATGCCACGGCCGTACCAAGTTGTAGCTATCGCTCGCCGCATCAGCCCCGATCGTCCAATTACTGCGAGTGGGAACGCCGAGCGTGCGGTACTCGCGCGCGCGCGAAACCTCAACGCGGGAGGCTCTTCACAAGAGCGCCGACATCCCCACTCGTCATTCCGGCGAAAGCCGGAATCCAGGATCGCGCCCCGTCCCCCCGCCTGGATGCCGGCTTTCGCCGGCATGACGGACGCGTTGCGTGGATCTCTGGTGCAAGCCAACTCGGGGTATGGCTCGCTCGCATCGTTCAACAAGCGCTTGACGATGGAGACGGAACTCGCGATCTTCATCAGGGCATGACTGATCACGAATTGGAGGATGTAGCCGGGGATCGGGCAGCGCGGGTTCGCTGGGCGCTCCGCCTACTCGAATCCGGCGGTGCAGCAGTCGCGGCGGACGAGCTGGCGGCAGCGTTGGCGGGCGTCGGGCCGTTCGGCCAACATGAGAATTTCGGCGCGTACCTTGCGTTCTGGAATATACGGATCGGACCGCATCGCCTGGCGGCGGTGCGGCGCGGCGCCGGCGATGTCATTGAAGTCATCCTCCTCGATCAGCGCGCGCGCCGCTGGCGGCTCGATTGCGGCGTGGAGTTCGCGCCGCCGCATCGACTCACGCGCTTCGAGATCCAGCGAGAACTTCCCGCCGGCGTCGCGATCCGCCGCGCGACCGTCGCGGATGCCGACGCCATCGCCAGCATCGAGCGCGGCAGCGCCATCGTCCGTGACGACGGTGTGCGCGTCACCATCGTTCGCGGCGCGCAGTTGTTCGATCAACTCCGTCTCATGGACGCAGCGCGGGTGTTTCTCGCCGAAGACAACGGGACGCCAATCGCCTGCGAGGCAATCGGCGCGCACCGTGCGCGCGTCGGCGGTCAACTGGTCACGCTGCTGTATCGGCATCACACCCGCGTGCTGCCCAGCCATCAGCGGATCGGACTCAACGACGCGTTCTCGGCGCGCGTGAACGAGTTCGCTCAAACCGAAACCCGGCCGGATAGCGGCTATGTCTACACCGACCCGCACAACGAAGCGGTGCGCGAGTGGCAAGCATCGGCCAGCGGCGCACACACCTGGCGGATCGCGCGCGCGTGGAACTATCGGCCGTTCCGCGCGCTGCTGCGCTGCGCCGCGGTGTCCGGGACTGCCGCGGGTCACGCGGCAACGCGCGCTGACGCGGCGCGGATCGTCGCGTTGGTAAACGCCTGCCATGAACGCGAGGAGATGTTTCTTCCATACGACGCGGGACGGTTGGCGAGCCGCCTCGATCGCCTTCCCGAGTCGTACGGATGGGCGCGGGTGTGGTTAGAAGGCGAGGCAGTCGTCGGCGTGTGGGAGTCCGGCGAACTGTGCGTCCGCGACGAAAACGGCAAGACGACCGAGTCGGTACGTGCGTACGTTCTCGACTACGGCTTCGATCCGCAACGCGGGCTGCGCGACTTCGAGCGCTTGCTGCGCGCGTGGTGTGCCCGCCTAGCCGACCGCGGCGTCACCCATCTTTCGATTTTCAGTTCCCCCGCGTCGCTGGGATCGGAGTTGATTCGCGACCTCGCCGAGGCCGTCGTGGAGGTTCAGTTTCAGTGCCGCCTCGGCGAGCCTCCCGATGTGTCCGAGCGCGGATTCTACGTCGATCACGTCTATTTCTGACGGGCTTCGCCTAGTCAGCGGGCCGTTCACCAAGGACTTCATGGAACCTGAGGAGATATCCGTCCGGGTCCATCACGAGGATCTGTCGCTGGCCGATCAGGATGGTCTCCCGTCGGTACCATGCTTCGCGGGGTTGCATCTTGAGCGGGTAGTTGGCGTTCGCCAACGCCAGGAGAATTTGGTCAAGCGACTCGACGCGAATCTCAAGGTTCATACCGCGACCCAACGGGTATTCGAGCGCGCCGGTTCGCCACGCCCCCGCCCGTAACTCCTCATCGGTTGCGGCGTCGGTCGCCGAAACCTGTTCGAGCATCAACTGACTGTTGCCGAGGGACAAGAACGCAAACCCAACGTCTTGCCGTTGATACTCGATCTTGAAGGGCAGCGTCTGTGTGTAGAACCGCAGGCTCGCTTCGATGTCGAGAACCCCAAGCTCCGGAATGAGGTCGTTGTACGTCATTGAAGACGCAAGAGTCTGCAACGTGCGCGAACCAACGCCCGCTACAGCAAGAATTTTCCGTTGCCCGACGCGACTGGGCGCGATGGGTCGTCCTGCCACGCGATGACGTGGACCACGGCGACGCGACGGCCGAGTTTGAAGATGTCGGCGCGCGCGCGGGTGGTGGCGGGGCCAGCGGAGCGGAGGTAGTCGATCGCGAAGTTGATCGGTTTGGGCACCTTGTCGGTGCCGCTCTCGTCGATCAGCCGGAGAATCGCCGTCAGCTCGAGGAACGCACCGAGAACGCCGCCGTGGATCGCCGGGAGCATGACGTTGCCGATGATCTCCTGACGGAACGGCAGCACACATTCGAGCGCGCCGTTGGCGCGATCCACCGCGACGCCGAGAAAGCGCGCATAGGGTATGAAATCGAGTACATCGCTCACGACGGTTCCTCCCTGTCCTCGGGCGCGCCATCGCGCATGAACCGCTCGAAGGAGCTGCCGGCAGGATTCGCCCCCAGCATGAACGTGCCCAGGCAACTCGCGAACGGGTCATCGGGGCCACGCTCGTAAGCAATGCCACGAATGAAGGCAACGTTGCGCGTTACTTTGTAGCAGTCGACGCGCGCGTAGAGATCGAGCCCCGGCGCCGCGGCGCGGAGGTAGTCGACGCGCAGGTCCACGGTCGCGATCGCCCGCAAGACATCGAGCGCGCACGCAACCGCAAGGCCGGAGGCGTGATCGAGGAGTGTGGTAATCGCGCCACCGAAGACGACCTTGCGGACCGGGTCGCCGATGAGCTCCGCACGATAGGGCAGCATGATGATGGCGAAGCCCGGCCCGGTCTCAATCACCTTCATGCCGAGGTGATGCGCGTGCGGAGTATGGCTCGCCATGTCGTCGCGACCGGGGCCGAAGAGGGACCCGAGGGCGTATTGCTGATTCGAGGACATGCGCGATTGTAGCACTCGCCGCTGTCAGTAGAAGAGTGGGTACTTGCGATACGCGACGCGCGACGATACTGAGCGCCGCATGCCGCCCGCTGACGAACTCGAAGCCGCACGCGGGCTCACGCTGCATCTCGGTGACTCGGTGCCGTGGCGTCTGAGTTGGGGCGAGCCGGACTGGCTCGGGCCGATCGGCTTCATGTTGCAGCGCGCGGGAGAGGTGCACGGCGGTGGCGTCGACGTACCGGGCGCGCGGCGTTTGCAACCCAGCCTCCACAGCTTCGCGGGGCGCGACGATCTCGGCGCGTACAATGGTGTCGACGTGGCGTGGGCAACGCTGCCGATCTCGCTTCGCACCAGCGTCCGCGCCTACGTCGACGCGCCCGTCATCGTGTTTCGCATCGAGTCCCCGGACGGTGTGCGCGAACTCAGCACTGGGCGTTTCGAACAGCCCTCGGTCGTGTGGCCACTGTTCCGGCCAACGCAGCGTCAAGCTGGCGGCGTGCCGGCCGGCACCGTGTCGTGTGGCCATCAGTACACCGAGTTCGCGTTGCCAGTGAGCGGCGATGCGCACTGTACGGGCTTCCGCTTCGCGCCGAATCGGCCACCGGTGGTCGAGCCGTTGCTATTCATTGCGCCCGACGGTCGCACGCTGCTGCTTGCGCCGCTCGATCAGTTTCACGAACAGATCATCGTCGTGCCAGCTGACCGCGAGTCGGCCGCTGAAGGCGTACGCTGCGGCTGGCACGGTGACCTGGCAGAGGTTCCCGCCGGCTTCGCAACAGAGTTGGTGCTATGGACGGGCGATGGACCGCGTGAGGTGCTCGACGCGTGGGCCGCATTGTTGCGGCAGCGTCATGGGACTCAGCGCGCGACCCGCTACGCCGACGCCGGCGTCGGCAAGCTGTCGTACTGGACCGACAACGGCAGCGTCTTCTACTACCGCACCGAGCCGGAGTGCGATTACCTCACCACGTTGGAACACGTCGTTGCCGACTTGCACGCGCACGATGTTCCAGTCCGCTCGTTGCAGATCGATTCGTGGTTCTACCCGCATGAGAACCTCCGCGAGGTGAGCGCCGAGGGGGCGCCGATCGTGCCGCCGAGCGGCATGTTGAAATGGGAGCCACGCGCGGACCTCTTTCCCGACGGCGCATCTGATCTCCAACGGCGCGTCGGCGGTCTGCCGCTGACGTTTCACAGCCGTCACTTCTCGCGCCAGTCACCTTACTTTGAACAGTACGCGGCGTGGAGCGATGGAGCGTACGCGCACCCGACGGACGGGGTGCTGTTCGATCGGCTCATGGCGCAGGCGGCGGCGTGGGGCGCGATCACTTACGAGCAAGACTGGATGGTCGAGTCGTTCTTGGGCGTGCGCGGCCTGCGCGCCGCGCCCGGTCGCGCGCGCGCGTGGCAGGAGCAGCTCGACCGCGCCGCCGGCGAGCACGGGCTCACTCTGCAATGGTGCATGGCCACCCCCGCTGACTTCTTCCAGACCGTCACGCTGCGGCATCTCACATCGATCCGCACGAGCGGCGATTATCGCTACCTGTTCGACAATGGACTCAACTGGGTGTGGTTCCTTCACACCAACGCGCTGGCGCGCGCCCTCGGTCTCCATCCGTTCAAGGACGTGTTTCTCTCGCACGGCGCGACCGCGATCAGCGCGGGCGAGGAATACGCCGAGGTCGAGGCGCTGCTCGCCGGGTTGAGCGCGGGGCCGGTGGCGATCGGCGATCAACGCGGGCACACCGATCGCAACCTGGTGATGCGGGTCTGCCGCGAGGATGGCGTGCTGATCAAACCCGACGTGCCGCTCGCGGCGCTCGACCGCTGCTTTCTCCGCAACAGCTTCTTCGAAGCGTCACCGTTGGTTGGCGAGTGCTTCAGCCAGCATCCGGCCGGCCGCTGGCTGTACGTCGCCAGCTTCAACGCGTGGCGCGAGAAGCAGCCACTGCAGTTCCGGATCGACCTCGCTGACCTCGGTAGTGTGCGACCGGACGGCGCGGTGCTCGTGTACGATTGGCGTAGTCGCCGGTGGGAACGCATTGAACGCAACGGCGGCTGGGATTGTACGCTCGAATTTCAAGACTGGGACTATCGCGTGCTGTGCCCATTGCTGCCCGGTGACGTGACCGTGTTCGGCGACGTGAGCAAGTACACCACCGCTGGTGACCGGCGCATCGCCGGCATCTCGACGACGACGGATGGCATTCGCTTCGACGTGCTAGGCACGCCGGGGTCGTCGATCGATATCCGCGGCTACGCCGCCACTCGGCCGCGCGGTTTCGCCGCGTGGGTACCGGGCGCGTCACGCACGATCGCCGCAGCCGACGCGCTCGCTGGCGAGTCGTGGTGCTGGGACGGCGATTCGGGCGAATGGATTCTGCGCATCCGCAGCGGCGTACTCGGTCAACAACGGGTGTGCCTTACACCTGGCTGAACGCGGCCGGGTACTCCACGGTACCACGAACCCCGCGGAGCACTCCCGGCATCAATTCGAGCGCCATGAAGGCGGCATCACGATACGGGGCTTCGAGTCCGAGGGCGCGCGCGGAGGTAAATCCGAAGCGTGGATAGTAGTTCGGGTGCCCCACGACCACGACAATGCGGTGCCCGAGTCGGCGGCAGTCATCGAGACCGTGTCGCACCAACTCGCAACCGACGCCGCGGTTCTGGAACTTCGGTCGCACCGCCATCGGTGCCAGAGCGAGCGCCGGCAGCGCGCCTTCGCTAGTTTGAAGGGCGATGCGACTAAAGAGGACGTGACCGACGACGGTCGTCCCATCGACGGCCACGAGCGACAGCTCGGGAATGAATTCGGCCGATGCACGGATAGCCTCGACCAGTCGCGCCTCATCGTCACGGCCGAAGGCAAGGGCGTTGATCTCGTGAATCGCCGCGTAGTCGGCGATCGTTTCGGCGCGAATGGCGAGGCTCACGCGCGTGGTCTATCTGGCCCCGGCGGCGGAGCCAAGCGCCGATTCTCCTCGAACTTGGACCGGTCATTGTTCGCTTGCGTTCGCTGCTTGCGTTCGGTTGTACCCCAGCGGCACACCTGCTATGGTCGCGCCACTCAAACTGACTGTCTGGCGCGAGAATCCCGCCTAGCACTGCGGCGTCTCGGCACGCCTCCCGCACCCCACAATCAGCGATGACAGCGACAACAGGTGCCGCTGTCCTAAGAAGAGGCAAACGCAACGCGGTCGCGGCGGCGACCCATCAATAAGGGAGTTCGTGCAATGGGAAGGAAACTATACGTCGGCAATCTCGGGTTCGACGTGACCCAGAAGGATCTCGAAGAGCTGTTCGCTCAGGCTGGCGCCTGCGAATCGGTGGCGGTCATCACTGATCGCGAAACCGGTCAGTCGCGCGGGTTCGGGTTCGTGGAAATGAGCTCGAACGGCGAGGCTCAGCGGGCCATCCAGCAGTTCGACGGGCAGGATTTCAAGGGTCGCGCGCTTAAGGTGAACGAGGCCAAAGAGCGCGAAAGCCGTGGCGGTGGTGGCGGTGGTGGCGGTGGTGGTGGCGGCGGCTGGAACCGTCGCTACTAGTCGCGACCAGTTGTACCCTTCGCGCCCGCCTCAATGAGGCGGGCGCGAACATCCTCCAGACGCGGGAGTGGCGCACACAGGTGGCAGCGCCGGCTGTCAACCCACGGCACTCAGGAGACTCCATGCAATTCAGCCATCTGCCGACTTCGAAGCCGGCTCCCAAGCGCGTCAAAACCGGCCCTGTCTTCTGCGTCGGTTGGCGCGCATTCGTAAATTGGCCACAGCCGAATGGGGGTACGCCGCTGCCGGTCCCAATGACCGACGCCGAGGGCAAGACGATCGGCAACGATCTCATCGATGGTCAAGAAGTGGAGATCGTCTCGTGGCGCCCCCGCGCGCGCGAAGGTGTGGCCTATCAAATCAGGCGAATCACCGACCGCAGCGAGTGGTGGGTTGCCGCTCTGTACCTCCGCCGCCTGCGCCTTAGTGAGCCACGCGTAGCTACGCCGATCTGAGGTGCACGAAACGGATGCCCATGCGCGTCTTCTTGATTCACATCCGCGATCCGCAATTCTACGCGTTGCCGACCGCGACGCGCGCGAAGAATGGCAACATCCGCGTCATGGGTTTCCCGCCCATCGGGATCATGTCGCTCTCGGCGGTGCTCAAGCGCGCCGGTCACGAGTGCGTGATGTTCGATCAGGCGAACCCGGAAACGCCCGACAACGTCATCATCGACGAGATCCAGCGACAACAACCGGTACTGGTCGGACTGAGCTTCTTGAGCACCACGAGCTACCCGTACGCCAAGATGCTTGCGCGTCAGATCCGCGCGACCAATACGCAGACCCGGCTGGCGTTCGGCGGCGTCTTCGCCACCCTCAACGCGCAACTAGTCAAGCTGCAGTGTCCCGAAGTCGACTTCGTCTGTCGCGGCGACGGGGAGCAACTCCTGCTCGATCTGCTCGACCGGCTTGACGATCCGACCGAGGTCGCCGGCGTGACTTGGATGAAGGACGGCCAGTTGATCCACAATCCCAACCGGACGATGGATCGCGCCCTCGACCAGTGGCCGTTTCCTGACCGCGAAAGCCTGCCGTTGGACTTCGTCGAGTCGATGCCGCTCGACGTGCCGGCGGTGTTGTCGATGGAGCGCTTCACCACGATGCAGACCTCGCGCGGCTGTCCGTGGCCGTGCGTGTTCTGCGACATTCCGATCTTCAATGAAGGCAAGTGGCGCTCGCGCAGTCCGCAGCACGTTATCGACGAGTTCGTGCACCTGCAACAGCTCGGGTACGGATCCGTTTACTTTGTCGACGATCACTTCTTGCTGCAACCCAAACGCATCGAGGCCATCTGCGCGGGCATCAACCAGGCCGGCGTCACCATCGAGTGGGGCTGCGAGGGCCGCGTCGACTCGACCGCGCAACACCTCTTTCCCGCCATGGCCAAGGCGCACTGCCGCACCATCATGTTCGGCATCGAGAGCGGCAGCCAGGCGGTGCTCGATCGCTTGAAGAAGGAACAGACGCTGGCCGAGGTCGAGACCGCCGTCACCAACGCCAAGCAAGCCGGCATCGAGATCGTGCACGGATTCTTCGTCGTCGGCAATCCGGACGAGACCGTGGAAGATATGCGTGCCACCTTCGACTTCGCCTCCAAGCTGCGCCTCGATACCTTCGCCTTCAACCGGCTGTGCGTCTATCGCGGCACACCGCTGTGGCAAGAGTACCTCCAGCGCGGCGTGGTGAATGATGCGACGGATTGGTACAAGTACTTCAAGTGTTCCGAAATTGACCCGACCTGTCTCGACGGACCACTGATCAACGCCGAACGGAGCGCGGGGCTGCGCCGGCTGTTCATCTACAAGCTCACGCACTACCCACTGCAAACGCTGCGACTGCTGCGCCGCTTCACTCGCTACATGAAGCTGCGCGACGTGGTCTACCTCATCGTCAAGCCATTTCTCGGCGACAAGCGCGGGCCGACGAAGAACGAGGTGCTCTCGCGTGCTGTCGAGCACGGCTCCCTCAAGGACGCCGCGGCCAGTCTCACACAACTATCCGACCCGGTCCTCGAATTCGTGATGAACGAGTCGAGGGCCGAGCGCCACCGCTTGGAGCGACAAGCCGAAGGCTCGGCCGAAGTCGCCTGAGCGAGAGGTTCACCATGCCCATGAAAGACACTCCACACCGCTACGGGGCCGAGGATTGGGTTACGCTGCGCGACACGCGCGAACACGTCAAGATCGAGATGTGGTCGAGCATCGCGGCGGCCTACCGCGTTCGCTCGCGCGCGAACGGTTTGCTGTTCGTCACCGACGAGGAGGTCGACGAGGTGCCGGCTCACCCCGAGGCCCATCTCGGCAAGCACTGGCACCGCTGCCAAGCGCCGCGGTGCGGCGCTCCCATTACGCCGGATCGCCCGATTTGCCCGCGCTGTCAGGCGCCCATCTGTTCGTGCAGTCGCTGCCAATGCGCCCGGCCAGTCGCCACCGCGGCGCGCGCCCGCGCCAAGACCGCGCGCAAGAAGGCGGCGGCGAAAGCACAGTCCGCCCCCGCTGCTTGAGACTCGCTGCCGCGCTCCATCTCGGCGCGGGACAGAGCTAGCAGCCCGCGCCTCGTCAGGTGTCCGACTGAACGGTGTCGTGGAAGTGGGCGTAGTTCACACTGCGCCGCCCATCACGAGTGCGCGAGAGAATGTCGACAAAGCGCGCGTTCCACCTGATGTCGCTGACCACGTACGAGTGTCGGGCGTGCACCGTTTGCGCAAAACTCTCGTCGAGACCGGTGAGCGAGATGATGATCTCCGCCTCGGCGTCGGCGAGCGATTTCGGCGTGGCGTGAAACAACGGGCTGCTCTCGGTGAGGGGGTGAATCGCCGTCCAGGACAGCGCAAACAGCGCGTTCTGAGCGCGGGGCACATGCAGGTCGTGCAGCCGCCGGATCACTTCCCCTTCTTCGGTGGTTTCGGTCAGCGCCAGCACAACGTGGATACGCGCTTCGACGATCTGATTGCCGCGTTGATTGGCCATGCGAAACATTAGGCAGGGAACGCCGTCCCGTCGCGTCACCACCGCCACGCGGCTGAACAATACCCGCGCCGTCGGCCGCGAGAATTTCGCGAAGGTCAAGCCCGTAACAAGGGCGATACCCAGCAGGCCGACCAACGACTCGATGGTCACCAGCACGTTGGCCCACAGCGTATGCGGGACCATCTTACCGTAGCCGATCGTCGCCATCGTCTGCACGCTGAAGAAGAACGCATCGGCGAACGAGCCTGGGCGCGCGTTCTCGATGTTGTCGCCGCCGAGCAAGTACAAGACAGCAAACATGCTGTTGGTGGTGACGAACAGCGCCACCAGCACGATCAGCAGCCGCCACCACGAAGACACCAGCAACGAAAGGTAGAGGTCGCGGAGACGGCTGCCGCGCACGCCGACGTGCACAACATTGAGCGCGCCGGTGGGATCGACCACGCGCTGCGAATCTTCGGGACGATTCATCGTCGGCGAGTATACTTGAGCCGTGGCGCGATGCGAGTATTGTGCAGCCGGAGGGACGCCATGATCACCATCCGGCCCGCCGCGGCTCGCGGCCACTTCGACTTCGGCTGGCTCGACACGCAGCACACGTTCTCCTTCGGCGAATATCACGATCCACAGCACATGAGCTTTCGCGTGCTGCGGGTGATCAACGAGGACCGCGTGCAACCGGGCCGCGGCTTTGGAACGCACCCCCACCAGGACATGGAAATCGTCACCTACGTCCTCGCCGGCGCCCTCGAGCATCGTGACAGTTTGGGCAACGGCTCGATCATTCGCCCGGGCGACGTCCAACGCATGAGCGCCGGCACCGGTGTGACCCACAGCGAGTACAATTCCTCACAATCCGAACCGGTGCACCTGTTGCAGATCTGGATCACGCCCGAGCGGCGCGGCTTGGCGCCGAGTTACGAACAAACGCACTTCGCCGACACCCGCAACGCCCTGCAGCTGCTCGCGTCGCACGATGGCCGTGATGGTTCGGTGACCGTGCATCAGGATGTCGCGATTCTCGCCGCTCGGCTCGACGTTCGGCAAGCGGTGACCTACTCGGTGGCACTCAAGCGCCATGCCTGGGTACAGGTCGCGCGCGGAACGGCGACCCTCAACGATCACCGCCTCGCCGCAGGCGACGGCGCCGCCGCGAGCGATGAACGCTCATTGCGGGTTGGTGCGACGCAAGACGCGGAAGTCCTGCTCTTCGATCTGCCTTGAGCGCGGCGCAACTAGAGACTTCCGGCATGACGACGGTCATCTCGCAATACGGTGCGCGTCCGTGTTAGAGACGGCTGGGTTGACGACTCGGGCGGAGCGCCCGCCGGATGGTCGAGCCCCGATGGATGTAGGAGGGAGAAGATCATGTCCGCCAAGGCACAGAAGAAGCGTTCCAAAACGACGAGCGCCGGCGAGCGGGCGCGCGCGGCAATGTCGCGCGAGGCACGCGCCGCCTACGGAGAAATTCAGCAGGGCGTTACGCATCTGGAAAAATCCATCGCCGAGATCCAGCGCGGTTTGCGGAAGGCGGAGCAAAAGATCGAAGCCGATGCGCGCACCCGGATTCGCGAGTTGCGTACGGATGCGCGCGCGCAGCTTGGGGTCTTGAAGACAAAACAGCGCGAAGCCGCCGCTACCCTCAAGCACGTGTCCGCGGCTGCGGGCGAATCGTGGCAGGACGTGAAGCGGTCGGCTGACTCGATCTTCGCCGATGCCAGCATCACCGCCGCGTCAGTCATCGAGCGCTTCCGCAGCGCATTCGGGCGCTGACGCAGCCGGTTGACGGCGTAGCGATGGTTAGCGTCTCACGGGGGGCCACGATGAAAACGCAGCATGTGTCGATCCACGGCCACCGCGTCGCCTTCCGTACGGCTGGCCAGGGGCCGGTCGTGCTGCTGGTGCACGGCATGGCCGGCAGCTCGATGACCTGGGAGCACGTCTTGCCGGCGCTGGCCCGGCACTTCACCGTCGTCGCACCGGATCTGCTCGGGCATGGAGAATCGGGGGCGCCGCGGCGAGGCGAGTACTCGCTCAGCGCTCACGCCAATGTCCTGCGCGACCTCTTGGAGGTCCTCGGACATACGGGCGCAACCTTCGTCGGCCAATCCCTCGGCGGCGGCGTGGCGATGCAGTTGGCCTATCAATTTCCCGAGCGCTGCGAGCGCCTGGTATTGGTGAGCAGCGGCGGCCTCGGCCCGGAGGTCAACTTTCTGCTCCGCGCACTGACCTTTCCCGGAGCCGAATACGTATTCCCGCTGGTTTGTTCCCCGCCCCTTCGAGACGCCGGACTGTGGGTCAGGTCGTGGCTGCGCACGATCGGGCTGCGCGTCGCTCCTGCGGTAGAAGAAATGTGGCGCAGCTACGCATCGCTGTCGGACGCCGACACGCGCCGGGCATTTTTTCGCACCCTTCACTCCGTCATCGACCTCGACGGACAAGCCGTAAGCGCGAGCGACCGCTTGTACCTGACATCGCAAGTGCCGACACTGATCGTGTGGGGCGCTCAGGATCCGATCATTCCCGTCAGCCATGCGACCGCGGCGCACGCGGCCATGCCCGGCAGTCGTCTCGCGATCTTCGACGATGTCGGCCACTTCCCACATTGCGAGGCGCCCGACCGATTCGCTGAAGCGCTCGTCGACTTCGTCGCGTCCACCGAGCCTGCCCGGCTCTCAGAAGTTGGCTGGCGCAAGTTGCTCCAGTCATCTCCGCCCGTGCGAGCCGACGGCGAAGCCGGGATCGCAGTCCGCCTGGCGGAGAGCGGCGCGTAACCGATCCCGCGACGCCGATCAGTTGCTCAGCGGACCAGGCGTTGACGGAAGGGCGCGCCCGTCCGTATCTCTGATGTCGTGCGGAATCCACACGCGAAACGTCGATCCCGCACCGACCTGGCTGTGCACGGCGATGGTACCGCCGAGGAGATCGAGAAACCGGCGGACAATGTACAAGCCCAAGCCCACGCCGCTATGCGATCCCAGTGATGCGCCGTCCACCTGGCGGAACGGTTCGAAGATCACGGGCAATGCCTCCGGTGGAATGCCGATTCCAGTATCAGTGACGCACAACTCGACGCCGCCGTCGCGCGCGTCGGCGGTCACGGCGACACTCCCGTGTTCGGTAAACTTGAGCGCATTGACGATCAGGTTCTTGACCACCAACTTCAACTTCGTCGCGTCCGTGTACAGCAGGCGCAAACCCGGCGGCACGCGCCAGGTCACGTGCAGCCCGGGCTTGGCTTGCAGCTCGCGGGTCTCGCCGTCGATCTCGCCGATCAGATCGCCGAGGCTGAATTCCTGGCGCACCAAGGGTTGCTCGGCTCGCGCCTCCAATCGACTGAGGTCCAACGTGTTGTTGATGAGATCGCCGAGTTCCTTCGCACGCTGCGCCATGCGCCGCAGCGTATCGCTCTGCTCGTTGGTAACCGCGCCGAAGGTGCCATCGAGCAACAAGTCGTTGTACCCGATGATGATGTTCAGTGGTGTGCGCAGTTCGTGCGACATGGTGGCGACGAAGTCGGATTTCAAACGACCGGCATGGGCCAGCTCGTTGAGCAGACGGGCATTCTCCAGAGCGAATGACGCGAGTTGAGCGATGCCGCGCGCAATGCGCAGCTGCGCCATCGTGAACGACGAGCGCCGCCCCCGGCAACCGGCGACCTGGAAACCGATCAGCTCGGTTCCGCGACGCAGCGCCATACACACCACCGACGTTAAGCCGAGTTGTCGCGCCAGCGACGCCATCGGATCGTCTGACGACTGGGGCACCACTCCTTGCACCACTTCGTCACGCTCCAGATTGTCTACAAAATCCTTGAGCAACGCGCGCGGTGCCTTCAACACCCGAATCGACTCCCACTCCTCCGCGCCGTACCCATAGCCGGAGCTGCACGTGTATGCGTCCGCCGTCACATCCCAGAGGGTGGTGTGGCTGCAGTCGCAGGCCAACGCCTCGGTCGTGATCTGGCACAACTTGTCGAGCAGGGCCGGCTGATCAAGCGACGAGATAAGTTCGCGTCCGACCCGTGCCAATGCCGCGGAGACCTCCGCCTCTTGTTGCTGCGCCCGATGCAGTTGCGTGGTCTCGATCGCGACCGCGACGTGGTCGGCGATGCCTTCCAGCATTTCGCTCTGACGCGGTTCGAATCGACGCGTGGGGTGCGTGTTGAAGACGACCAGCACGCCGAGGGCACGCCCTTTGACGTTCAGTTGCGTCCACGCCAACGCCGTGATCGGGCTGCCCGTGAACAACTCGGCGGGAATCCAGGATTGCTCCACGATGTCGTTGATCACCATTGTGCGCTCGCCGCGGAGCTGCTCGACGAACGGCAGGCCGCGGCGAAACTCGAAGGCGGCCGCCTGGCGCAGCAGATCCGCGGTCAGTCCGTGCTGCGCGAGCATGCGAAAGGTGTGGACTTGCGGATCCCAGTAGTACGTAGCGACCGCGTCGCAGGGCAGCACCTCAGCGATGCGGCGATGCGCGCGGTCGAGCATTTCCGACAAGTCGAACGTGCCGGTGACGTCGCGCGCGACCTCGAGCAGCGTGACCTTTTCCATCTCCGCCCGCTTGCGATCGGTAATGTCGCGCGCATGGACAACGATGCTCTGAATCTGCGGATGGTGCAGGAGGTTGTTCGCATTGGCATCGAGATACGCCCACTCGCCGGTGACGCGCCGCACGCGGAACTCCGCGCTGGCGTTGGCGCCAGCTGCGGCGATGGACTCGAACAGGCGCTGGAGCGTGCCGCGATCCTCTGCATGCGACAACGTCGCGAAGAAATCGCGGCCGACCAACTGCTCTGGAGAATATCCGAGCACGCGCTGCACTGCCGGGCTGGCGTAGCGAACGACGCCATCCAGGCTCTGAATGAGAACGATGTCCGAGGAGTGCTGTACCAGCGCGGCAAAGCGTTCTTCGCTGACACGCTGCGCTTCGTTCCGCTGGCGGGTCAGATTCTGTTCAGCCGTCGCGAAGCGGAGCCGTTGACGCCGGCGCGCGATCCACACCGACAGCAGCATCGCCACAGCCAACGTGAGGATCGTGTCGTGCCCGAAGCTACCGATCCGGCCGTTGACCGCGTACACGTTGCCAGCAATCACGCTCGTAGCAATCGCTACGGTGGCCAATTGTGGAACAACACCCCAGGCAAAGACCGCCCCGATCCCAAGCGTGAGCACCAGGGCGAGCAGTGGTGCAGTCGTCGCGTCGCCTCGAACTATACCGGCGCCGGCGCTGCACCCGAGCACCGTAGCAACCATAACCAAGGCGAAGGCTACCGCGTGTGATTGCATCGATGGCAACCGGATCGCACGCAGTCCGAGCGCAAGGAGTCCGACGAGGCACAGATTCACAACATGCAGGCGCGGCAATTTGGCACCGAAGGCGATGAGATCGCCGACGCCAAGCGCGATCCCAACGACCAGGAGGTTCCAGCAACAGATCCGAATCTGCTCCAGAAACAGACGATCAGCCTCGGCGCGCACAGCCGAATCAACGACGTCACCCCTTCGCTCGGACATCTTGTTTTTCTATCACAGCCTGAGTCAAATCCGGTACCGCAGAACGAAGTGGGTACCTTCCCGGCGTCACGGTTGACGACGCCCAGATCACGATGGCGAGTCACAAAAGTGGCCGGGGTGTTCCCCACTGGCCAACGTCGCGCTACAAGACGATGTGGAGGAAAGGACCCTTTCGTGAATGATTTGCGCGCCCACGTCCAACCATCGTCCGCCGGCCGAACACCGACTGTGGCAATCCTCGGGGCGGGCATCTCGGGCATCTGTCTGGGCATTCAGCTCAAGCAGGCGGGGATCGACTCATTCACGATCTTCGAGAAGTCCGACGGCGTCGGCGGCACCTGGAAGGACAACACCTATCCCGGCGCCTGCTGCGACGTGCCGTCGATGCTCTACTCGTTCTCCTTCGAGCTGAAGACCGATTGGTCGCGCAAGTTCAGTCCGCAGTCTGAGATCCTCGACTACCTCGAACACTGCACCGACAAGTATGGCGTGCGCCCGCATCTCCGCTGCAACACCGAGATCGCGTCGGCGCGCTTCGATGAAAGCGACAGCGTGTGGCGCATCCGCACCGCGACCGGCGAGGATCACACCGCCGACATCTTCGTCAGCGGCGTCGGACAGCTCAACCGGCCGTACTACCCGGATATCCCGGACCGCGAAGAATTCCAGGGTACGACCTTTCACTCGGCGCGCTGGAATCATCAGCACGACCTGAGCGGCGAGAACGTCGCGGTCATTGGCAATGGCGCGAGTGCGATTCAGATCATTCCGCAGATCGCGCCCGCGACGAAACAACTCCACATCTTCCAACGCAGCGCCAACTGGATGATCCCACGCATGGACGGCGCGTATAGCGAGCGAGAGAAAGATCGTTTCACTCGAATGCCGCTGCTGGCGCGCGCCTACCGGGCGTTCATCTGGGCGCTCCTCGAATCCCGCTGGCCGGCATTCTCGAAGCAGAGTCGCGCCGGCAAGAAGTTGGAGAAGTTCGCCACCGCGGAAATGCACAAGCACATCACCGATCCAGTTCTACGCGCGATTCTGACGCCCGACTATCCCGTCGGCTGCAAGCGCATCTTGATCTCGGACGACTACTATCCGGCACTGACGCGCGACAACGTCGAGGTTGTCACCGACCACATCACCCGTTTCACCAAGAACGGCATCGTCACCACCGACGGCCGCGAGCGGCCGCTGGACACGATCATTTATGCCACGGGCTTCCGCGCCAGCGATTTCCTCGCCCCGATGGACATCCACGGCACCGCCGGCAAGACGTTGAATCAGGTATGGAAGGACGGCGCCGAAGCGTACCTGGGCGTGGCGTTGGCGGGTTTTCCGAACTTCTTCATGCTCTACGGACCCAACACCAACCTCGGCCACAACTCGATCATCCTGATGATCGAGTGCCAGGTGCGATACATCATGCAGTGCATCCGCAGGTTGATGGAGCGCAATCTCGCCTCCATCGACGTGCGTCAAGACGCGATGGAGAACTACAACCGCGAGGTGCAGCGCAGCCTCAAGCAGTCGGTGTGGGATACCGGCTGTGCCAGTTGGTACAAGAACGCCGCCGGCAAGATCACCAACAACTGGCCGCACAGCACCATCAGTTACTGGTGGCGAATGCGCACCGCCGATCTGACCGCGTATCATCAGAAGGCGCGCACCCAGCCAGGCAGCGGCGTACTCCCGCGCCCGGCGTGATCGCGGCGTTCATGTGTGATGGGCTGACCAGGATACGACGATGGTTGGGCAGTTCGGCGGACATCTCAAGTTGCACAGTAGGCGGTTCGGTACGAGCGTGACCGTGAGTCATGAGTGATCAGCCAGTCCGGTTTCGCGCAGTCAACGTGGCCACGGCGATCGTCCTCGCAATTTACGTCGCAATGCTCGGTTTGTCTCTCGCCTCAGTAGGACTCTCCATGTTCCAACACCTGTCGACTGACAACCGCACGTTTTGGGTCTTCCAGTCCACCCTGCTCTTGGCCTTGATGCCCACTTCGTTCCCGATTCGCAGACGCTTGCGAACCTGGTACGCACTTCCCCGCCTGCTCATCGTCACCAGCCTTTTGGGCTCGTTCGTTGTCATGGCGAGCGTCTCGGATGGATTCCGGTACTAGCGGGGACGTGTGAGGGGCCAGCAAGGTACTCCACCGGACGCGCGGGAATATGCGCGTCGGCAAGCACTGACGGTTTGCCAGATCGCCATGGACCTGGCCGACGCACCAACCTGAGATCGATGTCGAACCAACTGACGATCGCACTCCTTCAGCTCTTGTCCCGTGGATCGGATCGCCACGCCAACTTGCAGAAGGGCGATGACTTCTGTCGGCGCGCGGCGGCGGCGGGCGCGGATGTGGCGCTGTTCCCGGAGATGTGGAGTATCGGGTACCAAGCGTTCGATCCCGCGCAGCCCAGCGAGCGGGAGGCGTGGCTCGCCTTGGCTGTCGGTGTCGACGATCCGGTCGTTCAGCACTTCCGCGCGCTAGCCCGCGAACTCAGCATGGCGATCGGGATCACCTATCTCGAACGCTGGCCCGGCGCGCCACACAACACACTCACGCTGTTTGATCGCCACGGCAACGCGGCGCTCACCTACGCCAAGGTCCATCTCGGTCCGTGGAATCCACCAGCCAGCGCCTGCAGCGCTGGCAACGAATTTCCGGTCTGCTCGCTCGACACGCGCGTGGGTCCCGTTCGAGTCGGATCGATGATTTGCTTCGACCGCGAGTTTCCGGAGGCCGCCCGCATGCTGATGCTGAACGGAGCCGAACTCATTCTCACGCCCAACGCCTGCGATCTCGACGATCGCAAGAGTTCCATCGGCGATGTCCGCATCGCTCAGTTTCGCGCCCGTGCCTTCGAGAACTTGGTTGTCGTCGCGATGACCAACTACCCTGCACCCCAGCACGACGGCCGCTCCGTGGCTTTCTACCCCGACGGATCTCTAATCGTGCAGGCCGACACCGCGGAGCGCATCGTACTCGCGGAGATCGATCTGGATCGGGTGCGCGCCTACCGAGAACGCGAGGCCAGCCGCGATGCACCGCGGAGTCCCGCGAAGTACGCGGCCCTCGCGTCGGTCGATCACCCGCGACCGTTGACGTTGCGAAGGTGACTTGACCCTGATGAGACAATACTCGCTCGCGCAAAGACGCGAAGCTGCAAAGAGAAACAGGATGCCGTGGACGCACTGTGTGACCTCGTAACCGCATCGAGAATGGGCATTGTGATCTGTTCCTTCCCTTCCCTGCCCCCCTGTCCTACTTGGCGGCTTGGCGTCTTTGCGCGAGATGTAGTGGTTAGCTTGCAACTCCCACCTCACTCTGGCATCAGCGCGGTATGAACCTCTACGACTTCACGGCAACGACCATTGATGGAGACAAGCGATCGCTGCGCGACTACGCCGGTAAGGCCGTGCTGGTCGTGAACGTCGCCTCGCAATGCGGGCTCACGCCGCATTACGCCGGGCTGCAGGAGCTGCACAAGAACTACGGGGATCGCGGGCTCGTGGTGCTGGGTTTCCCGTGCAATCAGTTCGGCAACCAGGAACCGGGGACCGAGAAGGAAGTCAAAACGTTCTGCGAGACCAAATTCGGCGTCACGTTCCCGATGTTCGCCAAGATCGACGTGAACGGCGACACGCGCCACCCGCTCTACGCCTTCTTGACCGAACAGCCCACGCAGCCGGACGGCGCCGGCGACATCCAATGGAACTTTGCGAAGTTCCTCATCGACCGCTCCGGCAAAGTTGCGGCTCGCTTCGCGCCGACCGCGAAGCCCGTGTCCGACGAGATCGTTAGCGCAATCGAAAAGATTCTGTAGCAGCCCGTTGAAACTCCGCATGCTTCGAGACGCGCCTGTCGGCGCTCCTCAGCATGAGCGGTTCTTCCCTTCTGCCACAACATTTCCCCGCTCACCCTGAGGATGCGCGAAGCGCCGTCTCGAAGGGTACCGCGTCTATTCAACGGGCGGCCAACCCAAGGCAGTCGCGCCGTTCACCGCCGAGGGGTTCTCGTGTAGGTGACGAGGAAGAGCACGCCCAACAGCAAGTCGATCATGCCGAAGGCCAACATGAGGGGCGCGAGGCGCTGTTGGGCGAAGAGCACGAGCGTGGCGATACCGAAGGTCGCTTTCTCCACCACCGACGGCAGCATCAGCGCGCGATAGCGCGTCGGGTCGCGACTGATCACCAAGAACGCGAGTTGAAACGCAAGCGCGGTACCGACGAAGCCGTAGTAGAACTCCGGATGCGTGATCGGCGGCGGAAAATCGCGCCCGGTCCGCGCTTCGGTGAAATACTGCGGGACGAGTACGAGCAAGCCGTAGATGCCGGCGACAAAGAACACGCGGCGCGCGAATTTCCGTTGGCTTCCCCTGTAAATCATCAGCGCGGGTTGAACGTGATTGGCATCGACGCAAAGCCGCGCACGTTGGGCGAGTGCACGCGGACGAGCTTGGTCGCCTCGATCTCGAAATCCGGTACTCGTGCCTGGATCGCTTCGAGTGCCACGCGCGTTTCGAGTCGAGCGAGCGACGCGCCCATGCAGAAGTGTGTGCCTTTGCCGAAGGCGAGGTGCTGACTGCTGTCGCGCGCGATGTCGAACACATCGGTGTTGGCGAACACGCGCTCGTCGCGGTTCGCCGAGCCGACGAGCAGCAGCACCCGATCGCCGGCTCGCAGCCGCTCACCGTGCAGCTCGCAGTCGCACGTTACCGTGCGCGCGAGCATCTGCGTCGAGCTGTCGTAGCGCAAGGTTTCCTCGATCCAGTTTGGAATCATGGCTGGGTCGCGGCGCACCCGTTCGCGTTCGCTCGGGTTCCGCCACAACCAATAGAGCGCGTTGCCGATCAACTTGGTCGTCGTCTCGTTGCCGGCGATGATCATGAGAAAGAGGAACGCCATGACGTCGCGATCCTCCAGGCGCGCGCCGTCGATCTCGGCGTCGAGCAGGGCGCTCGCGAGATCGCTGCCGCGCTGCTGCTTGCGCTGCGCGATCAGCTCGCGGAAGTACGCCAGCAACTGCCCGCTCGCCTGCAGCGCCGCAGGTGGAATCTCCGCGCTGCCCGCTTCGCGGTGAACTACCGCATCGGCCCAGTGCCGCAACTCATCGCGGTCGGCCGGCGGCACGCCCAGCAGCTCGCCCACCACGTCCATCGGTAACTTGGCGGCCAGATCCTCAATTACATCGCAGTGCCCGGCCGAGACGAAACTCTCGATGTGCGCGGCGGTGAGCGCACGAATCCGCGGTTCGAGATCGGCCACACGCCGCGGCGTGAACCCGCGCGACACCAGCGCCCGCATCTGATCGTGACGGGGCGGGTCCATCGCCAGGAATGACGCCACCGCCGACGGATCACTCATGCTCGATCGTTCCAACGACACGCCTTGGGCGTTCGAAAACGTCTGCGTGTCCTTGAACGCCGCGAGCACATCGTCGTGACGCGACAGCGCCCAGAATCCGAGCGCATCGTTGCGATACGCAGGCGCGTGCGTGCGCAGTTGCCGATAGACCGGAAACGGATCTTCGTGGATGTCGTACGAATACGGGTTGAAATCGATCGCTGAGATCGAGTCGGACATCGCCGTGCTGGTACTACAGGGACGAATCGCGAACAAGGGCGAGATGACCGGCTTGTGCACTGGGGAGCGCCCGTGCTTTACAGCAACACAATTCATCGGGTGGAGGTACGTGATGGCCAACAACGGACGAACGCGGGGTCCCTTTCTCACCGTGATGGCGGTGTTGTTCGGCGTTCTCGCCTTCTCGAACAGCACCAAGGCGCTGCAACATTTGCGCGACCCGACACATCTGGGGATCGTCATCGTCGGCGTGCGCTTCGAAAGTGTCGTGGCCAACTTGATACTCGGCCCGCTGATGGGCGCCATGCTCGCCGCATACGCGTACGGCCTCTGGAAGCTCAAGCCGTGGGTCGCCCCGCTGTCGATCATGTACGCGTTCTATGTCCCGGTGAACCTGGTGCTCTTCTGGTACTCGCAGACCAGCCCCGACATTCCGCCGCTCGGCTTCATTCTGATGTATCTGGCGGTTTCACTGACCGGCTCGATCGGCACGGCGCTGTATCTCGCGTACCATCGCGACCTGCTCGCGTGAGGTCGTTGGTCGCGGCTTTGGTCGTGGGAACGGCCACGGTGGGGTGATGACCATCGATCCCGCACCGTTCATGCGCGGTGAACCGGACCGCTTCGACGAGTGGCTCCGCTATCCGTTGGCGCGCTCGTCCTCCGATCCGCGCGTCGAAGTGCGGCGGGCGCAGTCGGCGGAGTTCGAGCGCATCTACGATCTCATCGACGAGGCCTTCGGCGTGCGCCGTCCGCGCGCACTCTACGATTGGCTGTACCGCCGCAACCCGCACGGCATCGCCCGCTGCTGGATCGTCGTGGAGCGCAGCAGTGGACGCTTTGTCGGCAACCTGACGAACTGCCCGTGGCCGTGCGCGCGCGGCGCGCGCGCGCTACCCAGCGTGCTCAATGCCGACAATGTGGTCGCGCGAGAATGGCAAGGCCAGGGACTCAATCGCGTGCGCAGCTTCGTGCGTGATGAGCACCCGATGGAGCAAACAATCCGCTTCGGTTGGCCGAATCCGCAATCGCAAGGCGCGGCCCGCAAGGGCGAGATCGACGTCCACCGATCGGAACCGATTCCGTACTACGCGCTCCCGTTGCACGCCGCCGTGCCGTTGATCGAGCGCGGATGGCCCCGGGCGCTCGCTGCCGTCGCCGAGCGTACGGCCCTGACCGTTCTTGGCGCGTGGGTGTCCATCCGCTTACAAAACTCGTTCCGCGGCTCGGTGGAGCCGGTGCGCCGCTTCGACGAGGCGTACGATGCGGTGACCGAACGCTGCTCGACGTGGGACGGCTACTGGTTTCCGCACAACGCCGACTTTCTCAATTGGCGCTATATCGATCACCCCACGCGCCAGTACCTTCCCTTTGCCGCCGTGAGCGGTGGCGCGGTGACAGGCTACTGCGTCGTCCAGATCGACGGTCATCGCGCGTGGCTGATGGACTTCGCCGCACCGCCGCTGTCGACCCCAGTCGCGCGCGCATTGCTGCTGCGCGCGGTCACCGTCGCGCGCGACGCGGGTTGTGCGTGGCTGACTGTCTGTGCCCCGCCACGTTGGCCGCATTGGAAGATGGTGAAGTCCGCCGGCTTCATGAAGATCCCAACGCCCATGTACCTGTTCACCTCACCGTACGAAGACCCCGACTTGCATCGGCTCGACCGCTGGCAATTCCTTTCGGGCGATCGCGACGGCTTGTAGCGGACCGCGAGTGAGCCGCGATTTCCAGACGTCTCCCACGAACGTCGACGAATAGACACACTTCGCACTTGTCTCCGCTACATCGCTTGCGGTAGTCTCCGCCGCAAATGTCCCCCGTTGAGCGCGCCGCCGATCTGCTGCTGTCCGTCGTCGTAGTAGTCGTACGTGTACTGGAGGCCGTCGCGCCATAGCGGGGATCAGCAAGCACAACTTTGAAACCCCTGTCGGCGTGAAGGCCGGCGGGGGTTTTCTGTTTCTACATCCCTCACCGTCCATCGCGCCGCGCAGGGAGCGCATCCGAGAAAGGAGAGCTCCCAATGAAGACCAACGGCGCCCAATTGATCACGAGGCTGCTCGAACGCCAGGGCATCACTACCATCCCCGGCATTCCCGGCGGCGCGAGCCTGCCCCTGTACGACGCGCTGCGCGCCAGCACCATTCGCCACGTGCTCGCGCGCCACGAACAGGGGGCGGGATTCATCGCGCAAGGCATGGCGCGCGCCAGCGGCCGGCCGGCCGTCTGTTTCGGAACGTCGGGCCCCGGCGCCACCAACCTGCTCACCGCCATTGCCGACGCCAAGCTCGACTCGATTCCGCTGGTCGCCGTCACCGGCCAAGTGCCGCGCGCCATGATCGGCACCGACGCCTTCCAGGAGATCGACACCTACGGACTCACCATCCCGATCACCAAGCACAACTTCCTAGTGCGCTCGGCGGCGGAACTCCTCGAAGTGATCCCGGACGCCTTCCGCATCGCCGCCTCGGGCCGACCCGGTCCGGTGGTGATCGATGTTCCGAAGGATGTGCAGAACGAACCGATCGAGATCGACGCGCTGCCCGAACCGGGAACCGCCGATCCGCCGCCGCGCTTCAGCGACGACGACATCGCTCGCGCCGCCGCGTTGATCAATCAGGCGCGGCGGCCCGTCCTACTCATCGGCGCGGGGATCATCGCGGCGAACGCGTCGTCCGATCTTCGGCGGCTGGCCGACAAGGCGTCCATCCCAGTCGCCGCCACGCTTCTCGGCCTCGGCGCCCTGCCCCATGACCACCCATTGTTTCTCGGCATGATCGGCATGCACGCCGCGCGTTTCACCAACTTACTGCTCGAAGAGTGCGACCTGCTCATCGGGCTCGGCGTGCGCTTCGACGATCGCGCCACCGGCAAGGTCGCTGAGTTTTGTCCGCGCGCGAAGATCCTTCACATCGACATCGACCCCAGTGAGTTGGGCAAGATCAAGCAACCAACCCTGGGGATCGTGGCCGATGTTGGCCAAGCGTTGCGGGCGTTGGATCCGCGAGTCGCCGCGACGTCACGCTGCGAATGGGTTCAGCGCATGGCGACGCTGCGCGCGCTGCATCCATTGGCGATGCCGGGTGCCGATGATCCGTCGCGTCCCTACGGCATCGTCCGTCACACCGCCGCGTTGGTGCCCGACGACAGCGTGATCACCACCGACGTCGGCCAACATCAGATGTGGGCGGCACAAGCGTATCCGCTCACCCGGCCGCGGCAGTGGCTGACCTCCGGCGGCCTCGGGACGATGGGGTTCGGATTGCCAGCCGCCATCGGCGCGGCACTCGCCGAGCCCTCTCGCGCGGTGGTGTGCTTTAGCGGCGACGGCAGCCTGCTGATGAATCTGCAGGAGCTCGCCACTGCGGCCGAGGAAAACGTGAACGTCAAAGTGATCTTGCTCAACAACGCCCACCTCGGCCTCGTGCGCCAGCAGCAGCAACTCTTTTATGGCGAGCGTTTCCACGCCTCGCGTTTCCGAGCCGAGCCCGACTTCGCCGCCATCGCGCGCGGCTTCGGCATCACCGCCTACGATCTCGGCACAGCGGCGAATCCCCTCGCCACTCTCACCCGTGCACTCGGCGAACCCGGCCCGTGCCTGGTCAACGTGCCGATCGCGGCCGACGAGAACGTCTACCCAATGGTGGCGCCCGGCGGCGCCAACCGCGACATGATCGGAGGAGAGAGCCATGCACGCATCTGATCAACGAATCGTTGAGGAACCCGCTCCGACAACCGGGGCCGTCCTGCGCCTGCTCGTGCGCAACCATCCCGGTGTCATGTCGCATGTGTGCAGCCTGTTCGCTCGCCGCGCGTTCAACGTCGAGGGCATCATCTGTCTCCCCGTCGGCGACGGCAGGCAGAGCGCCATCCTGTTGTTGGTGAACGAGGACGCACGCCTCGCGCAGGTGATGCAGCAGCTCCACAAGCTCGAAGACGTGATCGAGGTCGATCGCGCGCCGACCGCGCGCGCGATCTTCGCAGCGGTCGCGGATCATCTGGGGTAGGACGCCCGCCCTACCGGGAGGTTTGAAATTCAGCAGTGGGAGGGCGAGCCTCCCGGCGAGCCGTTCGCCTTTACATGGCGCGGCTCGACGGAAGCCTCGTCTTCCCTAGCCAGCGGCGCGTGGAAGATCGATCGCGCACCGTTGGCAACCCAAGCTTGACCGTTCACGTGCTTTGCTGGTCTAAGAACGCGCGATGCAATTCGGTCTCTTCTTCGAGTTGTCGGTACCCCGCCCGTTCACCGGCGAGATCGAGCGCCAGGTGTTCGAGAATGCACTCGAACAGGCACGCGTCGCCGACGAGCTGGGGTTCGATTCTCTGTGGGCGGTCGAACATCACTTCCTGGAGGAATACTCGCACTGTTCGGCGCCGGAGTTGTTCCTCACCGCGTGCGCGATGCAAACCAAACGGATTCGTCTCGGCCACGGCGCCGTGGTGTGCGTGCCGCAAATGAATCATCCGGTCCGCGTGGCGGAACGCGCGGCGACGCTCGACATCCTCTCGCGCGGCCGCCTCGAGTTCGGCACCGCACGCTCGTCGACGTGGACCGAGCTCGGTGGCTTCCAAGTCAATCCCGACGACACCAAGAAGACCTGGGACGAGTACGTTCGGGTGCTGCCGAAGATGTGGACACAGGAGCGCTTCGCTCACGAGGGGTTTTCATTCTCGATGCCCGAACGCGCCATCATTCCGAAGCCGTTGCAGAAGCCGCACCCGCCGATGTGGGTGACGGTGACCAGCCCAGGCACAGAGCTGGACGCGGCAGACCGCGGCATCGGTTGTCTCGGTGTCGCCGCTGCCAGCTACGCCGAGCAGGAGCGACGCACGGCGGAGTACCGCCGCCGCATCAAGCTGTGCGACCCGGTTGGGGCGGTCAACGACCGCGTGGCCACGCTCAATTTCCTCTACTGTCATCAAGATCCGCAGCAGGCCGCGTCAACCGGCCTGCTCATGCTCGGCGTCTTCGGCCTGCTGAATGCGCATTTGCTGTCGACCCGCGAGGCCTATCCAACCCGCGCCTATCATTCGCTCGGCAACCTCGCCCCGCGCCCGGCCACCGTCGACGAGAGCCCCGGCGATCGGCGCGCCGCTCCTGAAGGCATCGCGATCGGAGACCCCAAACAAATCGTCGCCGCCGTCAAACGCTGGGAATCGATCGGCGTCGATAGCATCAACTTCATCGTCAACGCCGCGGAGATCCTTCCGCAGCCACAGGTGCTGGAGAGCCTGCGCCTGTTCGCGCGCGAGGTGATGCCGGCGCTCCGGAGGTCGAAATGAGATGCTGATCGGGACGGCAAACATCGACGAGTTGGCCGCGCGCGCGCCGGTCATGGAAGCGGTGGACGGCGGAGAGGCCGTCGTCTGCAAGCAAGCCGATGTGCTGCAGGTGCTGTACGAGATCGCCACGCCGCACCGCGATGCGATGCTGCCACCGGCGTTGCATCCGGCCGATCCGCCCATCGTCACGTGGCTCTTCTACCGCTGTCCCGCGAGTCCGTGGGGGAGTTTCGCCATGGCGCAGACGCGCATCGAATGCCGCAGCGGCCTGCGCTTGCGCGCGTTTCTGGTCTCGGCGGTGGTGGACAACACCGCCGCCGCGGCGGCACTCGGCCAGCGGTGGGGGTTTACCGTGCAAACGGGTCGCATCGAGCTGCAGCGTTACTACGACTCCACGCACGTCACAGTCATCAGCAACGGCGCCGCGATCCTCGACATTCTGGTTTCCGATCCCGAGCCGCTGTCGGCTGCTGACCTGCAATATGTCGCGAACATGAACTTGGTGCGCACATCGCGCGGTGTTCGGCTGGTGCAAGTGGAGCCGCGCTACGAAGTCCACCGCGTCGAACGCGGTCGGCCACGTCTGCTGGCGTTCAACGGCGCCGCCTGGGGCGACGGCCACGTCGAGCCGGTCTATCCGGTGTCCGCGTCACTCGCAGTGGCGGACATCACCCTTCCCCGCATCCGCTTCGTCTGCCGCCCCGATGTTCTCGCCTTCGATGGCACCGAGGTCGTGCGCTAGCCGCGACGACAACGCGAGACCAGATGCAACCGGAGGTGAGCGAGGCGCGCTGCCAATTCCACTTTCGCTGCCGCTTCGGGCCCGCCACTCGCGCGCGAAGATGAGCATGGCGCAGCCGCGGACCAGCGTTCGCCTGAGTACCGATGAGGCCTGGCAGTTGGTCGCGGAGTCACATACCGGAATCTTCGTAACGCTGCGCGCCGACGGTGTGCCGATTGCGACGCCGATGTGGTTCGCAGTGCTCGATCGACAGATCTACGTGCAGACACCCAAGCAATCGAAGAAGGTGGCGCGTCTGCGGCGCGACCCACGCGTCAGCTTCCTCGTCGAGTCCGGCGAGCGCTGGGCGGAACTGCGCGCCGTTCACATCACCGGGCAGGCCGAGTTCGTCGACGACCCGACAACGCACGCGCGCGTCGCCGCCGAGATGGAGCGGAAGTACACACGCTTCCGAACCGGGCGCGCCGCCATGCCCGACGCCACGCGGCGACACTACGAGACTCCGTTCGTGCTCATCCGCGTCGCACCGGATGAGCACATCATCAGTTGGGACAACCGCAAACTGCGGGACAGGAGACTCGATCGGAGTTGAACCCTTCCACGACCGGCGGTCGAGCGGAGGTGGAAGCGAGTTCACTACGATGATCAATTGGATTGTCACGCGGAGGAGCTGATCCGCCAGGTGACTCCCAAGCCGGAACACCTTGCCTCCCTCGTCCATGCCATTCGCGGCGAGAAGATCCTGCTGGTTGCGGATCTCGCGGCACTCTATAGAGTCAGCACGAGGCCCTCAACAGGCAGTGAAGAGGAATTCCGTGCGCTTTCCTTATGATTTCATGTTCCAGCTTACCGCCGAGGAATGGAATGCTTTGAGGTCACGTTCTGTGATCTCAAAAGAGCCATCGATGATGTGGTCACGATCTGTGACCACATCCCAAAGATTCCGGCGCGAGGGATCCGTTCCCTACGCCTTCACCGAGCAGGGCGTTGCCATGCTTTCCAGCGCCCTGCGCTCGCCGCGTGCCGTTGCAGTGAACATCGCCATCATGCGCACCTTCGTGCAGTTGCGACGCCTCATGGATTCGAATCGCGACCTCGCTCGGAAGATCGAGACTATGGAGAAGCAATACGACGAGAAGTTCGCCGTTGTCTTCGATGCCATCAAGCGACTCGTCGCCGACGATCAGACGAGAAAAGCGCGGCCCAAGGGCCGTATCGGCTTCACTCGCTGACCATATCAACCCGCGCGGAAGAATCGCTTGGCCAAGACGCCTGCCGCCAAGGGGACCGCCGCCGACAGGGGCGCTCGCGGTCGTCAGCGCGTCCGTACTTTGTGCAGGCGAACACGCACGGTCCGAGTTTGGTTTCCGCGGACCACGACGGCGCGGCGGGCGGTTGTCGTCACACCGTCATGCACCCGCGTCGCCACCACTCGTGCGACGCCGGTCGGCAAGCCGCTCAACTGGACGCTGCCGTTGGACACGCGGTGGAACGTGAGAACTTTGCGCACGCGGCGGGTCACGGGTCGACCCGCTGCGGTCGTGGCTGTGGTCTGCACCATGACCATCTCGGACACATCGACGTTCACGTCGTCCATCTCGGTGCCGCTGTCGTCGACATCGTCGACTTCTTGGCCGCTCGTATCATCGACTTCAACCGCAACTTGATTGGTGAAGTTCTTGACCTGCAGTTCCGTTGCCACCAACGCGGGGAGTTGGGAGGGATCCAATTGCACGTCGGCGATCTGGCCGGGCATCAGCGTGCTCAGATCAATCGCTTGGCTAGCTCCGTCGTTGGCGTCGTCGTCAGCGCCATCGAGATTGGCTGCGCTCACGTCGATCGTCAGACCCAGCACGGTGATGGTGTGCAGCATCGGATCGACGGACTGAATCGGACCCTGGAGTTGGGGCTCTCCGTCTCCGCCGTTTGCAACCGCGGTTGCCACCAGCGGCACAGTGTCGCTCGCAAACGCTACTTCAACACCCTGGCCAGGTACCAAGCCCGCGCAGCCGCTCGCGCCGGCGGCTTGGCCATCCTCACCTTCGCTCTCGCCGTCGCTACCGCCCGTCGCGTCGATCGCAGCTGTGCTCACATCAATGACCAGTCCGAGCACGGTGATCGTCGGCGGGGTCGCATCGCACGCAGTCGCACCGAGGGGCGCTTGCAGATGGATCGCCACGTCGTCGGTTTCATCGTCGGCGGCCACCACGGCCACTGTCGCAAGCATCAATCCGGCAACCAGCGCTGCGCCAGCAATGACCTTCATGTCGATCCATCCGATTGTTGGTTTCATCATTTCCTCCTGGTGCCCCATGGGGCGTCTGACAACGAGAGCAAGAGCACAGCCAACGCGCCCGAGCCAAACGACACTGGCTGGCAAGATGCCCCTAAACGAAACTCGCTGCAACATCTTTCGATCCACGCAGCAAAATTCTGCAAATTGTTGCAGAGTCGGCTACAAGCCATACCGCTTCAACTTGTACCACAGCGTGCGCTCGCTGATGCCGAGGAGACGGGCCGCCTCGGCCTTCTTGTCGTTCGCGACAGCGAGCGCGCGCACGATCACCTTGCGCTCGACTTCCTCGACGGCCGCATCGAGCCGCAGGCCGTCCGCGGCGAGATCGGCCACAGCTTCGGCGCGTACGTGCGGCAGCAACATCCGCAGCAACGTGAGATCGATTTCACTGGCCGGCGAGAGCACTGCGGCGCGTTGCATCACGTTGCGCAACTCGCGGACGTTGCCGGGCCACGCGTGTCCCAACAACAACGGCGCGGCATCGGCTCTGAGCGTCAGCGCTCCTTTACCGAGCTCGGCACCAGCCCGCGCCAAGAAGAACGCGGCCAGGTGACCGATGTCGTCGCACCGTTCGCGCAGCGGCGGCAGATCGATGTGGAAGACATTGAGACGGTAGTAGAGATCCTCGCGGAAACGCGCATCGCGCATGCTGCTAGCGAGGTCGCGATTGGTCGACGACACAACGCGGACATCGACCCCGATCGGCTTGTTGCTCCCCACGCGTTCAAGCACGCCTTCTTGCAATACGCGCAACAGCTTGGCTTGCAGCGGGTAGGCCAAGTCGCCAATCTCATCGAGAAACAGCGTGCCGCCGTCGGCCATCTCGAACTTGCCGATGCGCTCAGCCTGCGCACCGGTGAACGCCCCGCGAACGTGGCCGAACAATTCGCTCTCCAAAAGATCGGGCGGAATCGCCGCGCAGTTGAGCGGCACGAAGAGCTTGTCGCGCCGCGGACCAAGGTTGTGAATGGCGCGGGCAACGAGTTCCTTGCCGGTGCCGGTCTCGCCGGTGATGAGCACGGCACCCTTCGCCGGGCTTACTTGGCGAATCATCTCGTAGATCAACTGCATCGCTGGCGACGCCCCGATGAGGTTCTCGAAGGCCGGGGTGGCGACGCTCGGCTGTTTGAGAAACCGATTTTCGGTCTGATCGCGGCGCAGTTCGATGACGTTGCGCATCACTCCGCCGATCGCCGGTTCATCAAACGGTCTGAGATCGTAGTTCAAGGCGCCGTTCTTCATCGCGTCGACGGCCGTCGTCGCCACGCCGCGGCCTGGCGGCCACCGTTCGCACCGTGAATGCATCGTTGAGTCATTCCCTCCCCCTCTTGAAGCGCGCTGACGGCGCTGTCGCACGCGCCATCTAGACACAGGGATGCAGGGACTTTGAGCTTTGCTGCAACGGCTTGCGGGTGTGATCTGCAAGCCGCTGCAAAAGTGCGGCGCCCCCTTCGATGGGGCTCAGGACAGGCTTCGAGACGGCGCTGCGCGCCTCCTCGGGGCGAACGGGAAAGTGTTGTGGCACAAAGAAAGACCCGCTCATGCTGAGGAGCGCCGCAGGCGCGTCTCGAAGCATGTCGGGTTCTTCAACGGGCGGCTTGATCTGCAAGCCGTTGCAGAGAATCGCTACTTCGCTTTCTCCTCGTAGCGCTGTTCGTAGGCGCGTTGCAGGGCCTTCGCCTCCTCCGGCGTCATGCCCTGCTGCCAGACGTGCTCATCCTTGGCCATCAGCGCGGCGAGCTTGGCCTTCCACTCGGCACCGTGGCCGCGGCGCTCGGCCAATTCCGCCACTTCGGGGAGGAACTTAGTGTAGAAGTGCTTGCTCACTTCATACATACCGTGCCAGTGCGTGTAGTCGGGGCCTTGCATCGAAGCGCCGTGGCGCGCGCGCCGGCCTTCGTGGTGCCACAACTCGTAGAAGGTCCACTGCAGATTCTCGCCGAACGGCGACTTCGAGTTGAGCAAGCCCTCCTTCGTCAATTCGTCCATGATGGACTTGCTCGGCACCGCGAACTTGTCGTTGTAGAGCGTCACCAGCGAGTCGTACTGCTGGTAGAAATTGTCGACGTAGGTGTGATTGTGGCAGTTGAGGCAGACGCCCTTCATGCCTTCGCGCCGATCCTTCCACGTGAGCACCTTGGCCACTTTGCGCGGCACCGTCTTGCTGACGAGCTGATCGTGCTCGACCACGTACTCGGTCGTATCGACCGTCGCGCCGATGTCGGGCAGCGCGCGGGTGTCGGGGAAGTCGTCTTGCGTGCCGTCGTCGAAGCGCACGAGATTGAGCTTGGTCGAGACGATCGGCCGCAGCGTCCAACTGATGCGCTCGCCGACGTCGTGACTGTTGCCTTGCACTTCGCCGGTCGGCGTCACGAAGCCCGAGATGTGACATGTCGCGCAGGTCGGCGCCGCGGAGTAGTCCTTGCCGAGAATCCAACTGCCGTCCTTGTCGAGCGCCATGCGGGCGCGGTTCGCATAGAACGCGATGCCGTGTTTCGACTCGTTGTAGATTTCGATCTGCGGATGATCCGGACCCATGTGGCACTTGCCGCAGTTCTCCGGACTGCGTGAGAGCTTGGCTTGAAACTCGTGCCGGCTGTGGCAGGCATGACACGAGCCCTTGGAGCCGTCGGGATTGAGCCGCCCGATGCCGCTGTTCGGCCACGTAGTGAAATCGATCACCGGCTTGTGCTCGGGTCCGACGCGCTCGATTTGCCCCTGCGCGTCGCGTTTGAACTTGACGATCGTCCCATGACACTGCCAGCACCCGTTGACGGCGTCGGCGGGGTTGTCCGGCAAGCCCGCGATCTTGAGCGCGAGCACATTGTCGAGGCTGGAGATGATCTCGCCCGCGCGGGCGTGGTGGCTACGCGAGAACTCCTCATACTCCTTCTGATGACAGCGCGAGCAATCGAGCGGCGTCACCAGCGAGGCGATCCACACGCCCTCGTGCTTCCAGGCGTCCACCTCGCTCTCCTTGGCTTGGTGGCATTCGACGCAGCCGATGCCGATCTTGGCGTGGCGCGACGCCTCCCATTGCATGACCAGCGCCGCCGAGTGCTGGCGATGACACGTCACGCAGCCGTCGTTCAATCCAGTGACCACGGCCTTCGGTTCTTCCTCGGCGCGATGCTTCAGCGTTTCGCGGTAGCCCACCAGCAACAGCGCCACGAGAAAGAACATGCTGAGCACCGCAATCACCACCCATTTTGCATTCAGCGACATGCTGTTTTCTCCCCTACGTGTCGGGCGCACGCGGCGGCGTCAGCCCGCCCAACTTTCCCACACGGTCAATGCCAAGAAGCCGAGGAAGGTGAACACGCCGAGCACGACTGAGACATCGCGCGGCATGCGCAGCCGCCGGTGCAGCGTCTCTTCGAGGAACGGCCACAGGAACATGCCGGCGCCGAGCGCCGCGGTGAGATAGACGCTGGTCTTCAACGACGTGAGCTTGAGCAAGCGGAAGCTGAAGAAGAAGTACCACTCCGGTTGAATGTGCTCGGGTGTCACCGCCGGATTGGCTTTCGGACCAAGTTCCGCCGGCGCCGCAAGCGCTAGCACGGTGAGGACAAACATCAGCAACACGCCGATCAACAATTCCGTGCTCGCGTGGTGGGGCCAGAACGGGAAGGTCCGCTGCGACGCCGGCACGCGCGCGCCGCGAAACTCCAGCTCGGTCACGCCGTGCAAGCGGATGAGCACGATATGCGCGGCCAGCAACGCAAACATCACAGTCGGAAACAGGCCGATGTGGAAGACGAAGAAACGGGTCAGCGTGTTTCCGCTCACTTCGGCCCCACCACGCATCAGCAGCGCCGCCGGCGGACCCACCAGCGGCAACGCCTCGACCAAGTTCGTCGCCACCGTGGCGCCCCAGAACGAGAGCTGTTCGTAGATCAACGAGTAGCCGGTAAACCCAAAGCCGAGCGTACACGCCAACAGCCCACAGCCGATGCACCAGTTGAGCTGGCGCGGGCGACGATACGCCCCGGTGAAAAATACCCGTAGCATGTGCAGGAACACCGCGACGATCATTAGATTGGCTGACCACTTGTGCAGCGAACGCAGATACCACCCAAAGCGGACTTCCTGCGTGATCTTGAGCACGCTCTCGTACGCGCCGGACGGGTCAGGCACGTAGTAGAACGTCAGTAAGATTCCGGTCGCCACCTGCACAACGAACAAGTAGAGCGGCGTGCCGCCGAGGCACCACCACCAGGACGCCAGGTGATACGGTACCGGTTCGGCACCGACGGCGCGCAAGGCATCCCAATCGAGCGGGATGGTCTCGGCGAAGAAGCGTTGCAGACGCCCCGACAGCCCGCGGCTGGTTGTCATGCCTCGACCTTGAGGAAAACGTTGCCGGCGCTGTCGACATCGAGCACTTCGTGGGCGAGGCTCTGCTTCGCATCGAACGGCGGCCCGGCGGTCGCAACGCCGTCGCGATTGAAGACGCCGTGATGGCAAGGGCAGAAGAAGCGATCCTTGTCGGGCTCCCAGTGCACCTTGCAGCCAAGATGCGGGCAGCGTGTGTCGAAGGCTTCGATCGAGTCGCCGCTCGGCCGCAGCAACAACGTGCGCCCCTTCGCGTCGACGAACGTGCGTGTACTGCCCGCGGCGAAATCCACGCGTCGGCCGATGAACAACAATCGCGCCTTGCGCCGGACTCGCGCCGGGAATAGATACGCCACCGCGTAGCCACCGAGCAGCCCGTAACTCAGTAGTAGGCCGATTGCCGCCAGCATCTGCGCAAAGAACGACCGCCGACTCGTCTCCCCCGCACCGCCGTCGCTCATCATCGCCTCCGCCACGAGCGCGGTTCTTACACCATCACCCGGTCACGAGAAAAGCGTCCGATCAACGCCGCTGCCGTCGCATCGCTGCGAACGCCGGCCACTGACTTCCTGCGCTTGGGGAGTCATCTTCCTGGACGGCAGCGAAGAAGATTGATCGCCAAATTCCTTGACGAGGATGACGGGCGCGGGGTAAACACACCACGTCACCTGTTCGACAACTGACATCCTTCGTCGGGTAGCGAGAGCGCCCAGCTAATCCGTAGACACAATCACGTCACAGGAGGGGGCCATGTGGACCGCATCCGAGCGAGCGTGGAGTTCACCGGCATGCAGGAGAACGCGTGGCACGCGCAGCCAGGAGCGGCGCATCAACCCGTTGCGCACGCTGGCCATGCTGCTCATGCTGCCGGCAGCGCTGGCGCGCGCACAGGCGCCAGCTTTTCTGGTCAAGGACATCAATGCGACCATCGTCGGCCCAAACCAGGCGAATCCCACCGGTTTTGTGACCAGTGGGGCGACGACGTTCTTCTACAACCAGGACGCTATCCATCCCTGCGGCCTGTGGAAAACGGACGGCACTGCGGCCAGCACCAGTCTCTTGAAGGACATCTCTGATGGCGCCTGGGTGAACGATTGTTCCCCGCTCGATCAGCCGTCAGCAGCAGCGAACGGCACGGTGTTCTTCGCCGGCGCTGACTCCGTTCACGGCCTGGAGCTCTGGAAGAGCAACGGGACCGCAGCCGGTACCGTCATGGTCGCCGACATCTCCCCTGGCGGCGATCCACAATTCCCCAACAGCTCTAGGCCACGCGAACTGATCTACGTGAACGGCACCCTGTTCTTCTCGGCCGAAGATGGTGTTCACGGACAGGAGCTGTGGAAGTCCGACGGCACCGCAGGCGGCACGATCATGGTAGCGGATATCGCCCCTGGTGTGGCTGGTTCCTACCCCGGCGGGTTCACCAACGTGAACGGCACGCTCTTCTTCGGCGCGGCCAGCGGCTTGTGGAAGACCGACGGCACTGCGGCGGGTACCGTGTTGATCGTGCCCAATATCTATCCAGGGGTGCTGACCAATGTGAACGGCACATTGTTCTTCACCGCGTACGACGGCACGCACGGAGCTGAGCTGTGGAAGAGCAACGGGACCGCGGCTGGCACCCTCATGGTAGCCGACATCTTACCCGGGGCGATTGGGTCGAACCCCTCCTGGCTTACGAATTTGAACGGGACTCTGTTGTTCACCGCCAACGATGGCACGAACGGGCTTGAGCTGTGGAAGAGCGACGGCAGCGAACTAGGCACCGTGATGGTGGCTGATATCTTTCCCGGCGTTGACAGCTACGGCAATCCGCAGAGGTCAAACCCGGGCGGACTGATCAATGTGAACGGCAAGTTGTTTTTCGCGGCCAACGACGGCGTCCACGGGCAAGAGCTGTGGAGCAGCGATGGCAGCGAAGCTGGCACGGTCATGGTGGCGGACATCTCGCCCGGCGTGGACAGCTATGGCAACCCCAAGAGTTCGTTTCTCGACTGGTTCGCCAACGTCAACGGGATTCTGTTTTTCTCGGCGGACGACGGCGTCCATGGACAAGAGTTGTGGAAAAGCGACGGCAGCGAAGCGGGCACCGTCATAGTGAGAGACATCGAGCTTGGTTCGACCGCGTCCTACCCGTCCTATCTCACCAAGCGGCTCGGGACGCTCGTCTTCTTGATGCAGGGCGATCCCAATGGTCCCGAGCTCTGGCTGAGCGACGGCACGGCGGCGGGCACGGTGCGGATCGACAATCCCGTCTTTGGTCCATCGACGGACCATTCCATCCCTCAACCGTTCGCCGACGTGAACGGCACGCTGTTCTTCCTCGCTGATGACGGCACACATGGGATGGAGTTGTGGAAGAGCGACGGCAGCGAGGCCGGCACCAGTCTGGTGAAGGACATCGTTCCAGGACTGGGAGGTCTGGATTCGGGGAGCGGCGACTTCAGCAGCTGGGCCGTCTTGAATGGGACGCTGTTCTTTGCCGCTTATGATCAGACCAACGGGAGCCAGAGCCAGCAGCTGTGGAAGACCGACGGCACCGAGGCCGGCACCTCGATTGTAAGGAACATCTACCCTGGTTCGGTGGGCGGTGTGGTCAACGTCAACGGCACGCTGTTCTTCTCCGCCAACGATGGGGTTAACGGGCAAGAACTCTGGAAAAGCGACGGCACTGACGCGGGCACCGTCATGCTGGCCGACATCTACCCGGGAATGGATCCCTACGGAAATCCGGGTAGCTCGCGTCCTGGTGGGATGATCAACGTCAACGGTTTGTTGTTCTTCAATGCGAACGACGGCGTCCACGGCCAGGAACTGTGGAAGAGCGACGGCACCGCCACTGGCACCGTCATGGTCGCCGACATCTCTGCGGGGAACGACAGCTCCGGCAACCCGCTTAGTTCGTACCCGAACACGATGATCAACGTGAACGGCACGGTGTTCTTCATCGCGGACGACGGGGTCAATGGCCGAGAACTGTGGAGGAGCGACGGCAGCGAGTCCGGCACCGTCATGGTGGCGGATATCTTCCCGGGCAGCACCAGCGGCTACCCCAACAGTGCTGATCCCCAAAACCTGCTCAACGTGAACGGCACGGTGTTCTTCACCGCGAACGACGGCGTCCACGGTTACGAGCTATGGAAGACCGACGGTACGGCGACGGGAACCGTGTTAGTCGCCGATATCTACCCGGGGACTAGCAGCGGCGGATACCCCTACGGCTCATTCCCGAGCGCGCTGCTCAACGTCAACGGCACGTTGTTCTTCTCGGCAAATGACGGCACCCGCGGGCGGGAGCTGTGGAAGAGCGACGGTACCGCCACTGGCACTGTTATAGTCGCCGATATTTTCCCGGGCACCAGCAACTACGGTGGCTTTCCCAATTCCTCGTATCCCTCAGAGTTGATCAACTTGAACGGTACAGTGCTGTTCACCGCCGACGACGGCATCCACAACCTGCAGTTGTGGACGAGCGACGGCACCGGCGCCGGTACGGCGATGCTCGCCAACCTCGGCTACCAGGCGAATCCGTTTACCCTCACCCGTTCGGGTGGCTTCGTGTTCTTCAACGCGGACGACTCGACTCACGGCCAAGAGCTGTGGGCAGTTCCGGTCTCCGCACTCACGGCGATCTGCGGCAACGGCATCGTCGAGGGGCTGGAGGAATGCGACGACGGCAACACCGTCGAGACCGACACGTGCCTCACTACCTGCGTCCTCAATCCAGCCTGCGGGGATCTCACCGGCACATGGACCGACAGCGTCGCGGGTTTGCGCTGGAACTTTGTCGAGGAGGGAGGCGGGAGTTTTCACACGGTTTCCAATCTCTCGGTTCAATTCCTCCAGCCCGTTGGCTTTACCGACAACGGCCGGCGTGTCGGGACGACTGTCAACTGGCCTCCGGCGGCCGATCCCGGCGTTTGGGCGACCTGCGACACCATCGTCTTCGCCGATTCAGTGTTCACGCGCCTGAGCCGGCAGGCGTGCGGCGACGGCGTGGTGGATCCCGGCGAGCAGTGTGACGACAACAATCTCGCCAATAGCGACGGCTGCAACCTGTACACCTGCGTCCCGCAGCCGAACGATCTGTTCAATCCGCCCGGATTCATCAGCTGTCAACTGTGCGTGACGATCCCCGCTGGCTGCGGCAACGGGATCCTCGAACCGGGCGAAGCCTGCGACGACGGCAACGCGTACGGCTTTGACACTTGCGAAGCGGATTGTACACTACCCCGCTGCGGCAACGCCGTTCTCGATGACAGCGAACGTTGCGACGACGGCAACCTCATCGACGGTGACGGCTGCTCGTCCACTTGCCAATCCGAGGGCGGCCCCAGCCTCTGTGGCAACGGGTTCCTGAACGACGGCGAGCGGTGCGACGACGGCAACAACATCGGCGGTGACGGCTGCGAGCCGGATTGTACGTACACGCCGGTGAGCGGGTCGGTCGGTAACGGCGGGACGATCACGACGGACCACGCGGGAAACGGGGCGACCCCTGGCTTCCCAATTCAGGCTTCGGTGACAACCCCCAATGCAGGCACCGTGTCCATCACCGCCGAGCCATCCAGCGCCGCGCCAGTACCAGGCCATGTCGTCATCGACTTGCAGTTCCACATCACGGCGCCACCAGCCGCCGCAAACGACCCGCTCGTTCTCGTGTTCCAAATCGACGCGTCGCGCCTACCCGCGGGGATCGATCCGAGCGTGATCGAGATCTTCAAAGATGGCGTTCCCGTCCCAAATTGTACCGGTGCGGCCGGCGTCGCCTCACCGGACCCATGCGTTTCCGACCGAGCGTTGCTCATGGATGGGGATGTTCAGATCACCGTGTTGACCTCGTCGGCGAGTACCTGGACATTCGCCGTGCCGTCGCACGACTCGGTTGTCGAATTGGTCAGTCCGCAAACCCTCACCGTCCGGATTCGCGCCGGTCAGTCCCCGGTGAGCAAGCAAGTGCGAGTAAGCGTTCGCAACGCCGACGTGCTGCTCGCAACGGAGCAGCTCGGCCACGTGATCCAGTTGAGCGCTGGCAGCGCCGACTGTCCCGCAGGTACGATCGTCGGTCGACCCGACTTCCAGTCGTCTGACGCTGGCGATCAAGATATTGTGGCACTCGCTGGCGGTAGGTCGAAGACGGCGGTGGTAACGTTGAGTATTTCCGGTGCCTTCAACAGCGTCAACCGCAAGGCACCGCACCGCTGCACGCTCAGCTTTACCGCCACAACGGTTGTTCCGTTCGGCGCGCCCGATCCGACACCAAAGAACAATACGGTGACGTTGGAGTTGAACGTGGTCGACGAAACGGACCCCGAACAGACTACTGCGATCGTCCACGAAACAGTTCTCGCAAGTGTCGCGAAGCTACATGTAAGCATCAAGCGGGGCGCAACCCCGGTGCTCCGGAGCGTCCGAGTGGCGGTGGGCAATGCCGACTATCGGCCGAAGGCGGAGGCGGCCGATCAGCACTTCATCACGGTGACTACCTCGGATGGCGATTGTCCGCCGGGAACCGTCGGTGTAGCTGATATGGATCCGAAGACGCCGGGGGTGCAGAGCACGATGCCGGTGAAGGGCGGCAGTACGCGAAGCGGGACGGTTCCGATCGTGATTGATCCCCTGCTGTTTGCGACCACTAATGCCGCGTCCCCCACGCGATGCACCGCTCAGATCACCGCTACCGGTCCGAGTGGCGATACCGACGGTAGCAACAACACCACGAGGTTTGTAATCGATGTAATTGACCGCAACGACTTTTGACCGCCTCGACGAGTGAAGGTGATCACCCGCCCGCGAACATCGCTTCGAACGGATGCGGCTGTTCGTATGGGCGGCGCGCGATGTCGGCGAGTGCGGCGGCGAGGTCGAGGCGCGGCACTGGTTGCGGTTCACGGCAGTAGACGTAGGCGGTGGCGCAGTAGTCGTCGACGCGCTCGGCGATGCCGCGTGCGAGAACGCTCGGGCGCGGGTTGCGTTCCCAGCCCGCGCCCGCGGCGGGATGGCGCCGTGCGTAGTGCGCGAACTCCGCGTCCTGACCCGCGGCGAACAACGCGTAGCCGATCTGCTGGATGGTAACGCGCAGCTCGCGCGCGTAGACGATCGGGTCGGCAAGATGCCAGCGATAGAAGCCCACGAAGTCGGGATTCAGACTGCCGGCCGGATCGCGCACGTCGAGCGGGGTGCCGGCATAGTGCGCCGCGTGGGCACCCATTCCCCAAGCGGTGCCGACGTAGTCTTCGAGGCCGGTGCCGCAGATCGTCGGCTGCGCACCGTCGCCGTCGCGGTAGACTTTGACTTCGCCCTCGCCGTACCACACGCCGGTATCGATCACGCGCACGCCGACGTTGCAGCCGAGGAACCGCCCGGGTCCGTGCAAGTTCTCGGCGATCACAAAGTCGCGCTGCAGCGTGGTCGGATTCTCGCGACGAAAGGCGGCGTGCAGATAGCCGGCATCGTCCGCCACCGCGCCGAGCGTGTAGTCGATCTGGTAGTACAGCGGCAGTGGTCGCTCACTGCCGTTGGTCAGCTCGACGCGGACGCGCTGGCGAAAGGGCATCGGAAAATACGCGTTGAAGCCGCGCCCTTCGTGCAGCGACACCAGCGCCGAATCGAAGGCGACGGGTCGCCCGTGCGCAACGCCGAAGAAATCGACGCACGGCACCGAGACGCTCGGCTCGCCGGCACCGTCGTAGAACACGTCCAGCCATAGCGCCCGCATGATCTCCGGGGGTGCCGGCGGGAACGTCATCCAGATGTGCCGAATCGTTCCGGGCCCGGCGAGATCGGCGAGCACCACGCGCTCTCCCGCTTTGAGCACGCGCGACGGCGCGCCCTTGCGCCCGCCGTGCGCCGAACCGCCGGCGCCGCGCGCGCCCGTCGGGTTCTCGAACGTCACCGCACGACAATCGAGCGACAGATCGATCTTGGCAGCGTCAGCGATTTCAGTCATCACAGTTCACCCGTCCTATATCGACAGCGTCGGCACGGTCCTGTAGAGCGCTTCCGACCGCCGGTAGCCGCTGCCAGCGACGCACTCATTAGAGGACTACGATGACGATCTATGACCTGCAAACCCCCGCGCTGCTCGCCGACACGGACGCGCTCGAACACAACCTTTCAACCATGGCCGCGGCCCTGCCCGGCCCGCACCTGCGCCCACACGTGAAGGCGCACAAGTGTACGGCGCTGGCGCGGCGTCAGCTCGCGCACGGGCATCGCACGTTTACTTGCGCCACGATCCGTGAAGTCGAAGGCCTCGCCGCCGCCGGTCTCGGCGAAGATTTGCTGCTCGCCAACGAAGTGCTCGACGCGCGCCGACTCGGCCGACTCGCCGCGCGTGTCACCGTCGCTGTCGACTCGGCGGCCACCATCACTGCGGCCACTGCCGGAAACGTTCGCGAAGTCGTCATCGACGTCAACGTCGGACTGCCGCGCTGCGGTTGTCTGCCGGCCGCTGCCGGGGGACTTGCCGATCTGGCGCGCAAACAGGGACTGCTGGTGCGCGGCGTCATGGGCTACGAGGGACACGTCGTCGGTCTCGACGACCGCGCCACCCGCACGCGTTTGTGTGAAGAAGCCATGCAGCAGCTACTGGCGGCGCACGCCGACGTCGGCGGCGAGCTGATCTCCGCCGGAGGCACCGGCACGTACGATTGCAACACCTGGGCGAGCGAGATTCAGGCGGGCTCGTACGTCTTGATGGACACCGCGTACGGCAAACTGAATCTCCCGTTTCGCCGCGGCCTGAGCGTGCTCGCCACCGTGATTTCAGTCTCCGCCAGCTTTGCCGTCGCCGATTGCGGATTGAAGGCGCTCGGCATGGATCACGGCAATCCGTCGATCGATGACGCCAAGGTGTGGTTTTGTTCCGACGAGCACATCACCTTCGCCCCCGAGCGGACGGTGACGGTTGGCGATCGCATTCGCGTATGGCCCGCGCACATCGATCCGACCGTTGCGTATCACGAGCGATTGGTGGTCGTGACCGGCGAGGAGGCGCTCGACACCTGGTCGATCGATCTGCGCGGTTGGTGATATCGCGCGACTCGTTCGGTATCTCCTCTAATCCTGATGTAACAAAAGATCGGGCGAATCTGGGAGGGCGAGCCTTCCGGCGAGCCGCTGGCGCGGTGATGGTGCGGCGGCTCGGCGGGAGCCTCGCCCTCCCAAACCCTCATTCTCAACGCGGAGACGCTGAGAAGAGCCGAGAAACCCTCTGTGGTGCTGCTCCGCAATCCTCTGCGTCCCTGCGCCTCTGCGTTGATCCTTGTTCTGTCAGATCAAGACCAACTACGGCTGCGCCTGCAGCGTAATGTCAGCGTTCTCCGCCGCCAATGTATGTTCGAGGAATGCGCGGGCGCGTTGATCGTTGCGCAAATAGGCATCGAAGAACGGCAGAATGGCGAGGCGCTCGAGCGCGAGTTGACGAGAAGGCCGCATCGCGCGCGGGCGGGGGGTCGGATCGGCACACCCTGGCGGGCAGTCGCCCATGATGATGCCGGCGTCGGCGCCGCCGAGCAGATCTGTAAAGCTCGGCCCACCGTCATCGCCGTGCGTCCCGCCGCCGAGCGCTTTGCAACCGACGTCGTCGGGATTGCGCAAGTTCTCGAACAACAGCACCCCCGCACTGGTGAATCCGGTGTGCGAAGCGTCGGCGAGGGTCGCGAGGTACTTGGGCGTATTGGCTTGGCTGAAACCGAAGACCGCATTCTGTTGATAGGGAACGATCGCGTCGATGCTCCCGTGCACAATCAACAACGGGACGTGACGGTCGCCGTAGAATTTCGAACCGAAGAAGCATGCCATACCCGCAATCGGCGCCGCCGCGCGCACGCGCGGATCACGCAACGTGGGATGAAAAGTAGCGAGGAAGGTCGTCGAGCCGCCGAGCGACAAGCCGGTGAGTCCGATGCGATCCGGATCGATGGCGCCGGCGAAGAAACTGTGACTATCGGCGCTGAGTGCGAGCAGTCGATCGATGAGAAAATGCACATCACCGGGTTGGTTGACGAGATCGCGAGCATTCGGCCCGCCGGGCGTGTTCAAGTTCGTCAGCGGGAAGTCCGCCGACGCCACGATGTAGCCGTAGCTGGCGAGATGCTGCGCGAGGGCGGTCCCGCCGCCGCGCGTGTCCATGAAGCCATGACTGTAAATGATGAGCGGGTGACGCGTGCCGCCCCGCCGCAAAGGCGCGTCGCGCGCTTCGTCATCGGTCGCACCCGGCTGCGACGGATCGGTGGGATACCAGATCTCCGTGGGTAACGTGCGCGACGGCAAACCGGGAACGTTGCCGTTGGCCATCGTCGAGCGGCTGGTGTCTTCGAACTCGCTAGTTGTGACCCCGACACCCTCGGGACCGCGCTGCAGCAACGCCGCGGTGGTGAGCGGCGGAGCGCTGCTCGGCTGGTCCGAATCGCCGCAGCCGAACGAAACCGCAACCACCGCCGCCAGCAACACGTTGCGCGCGCTGGCGATCGTCCCTCTATTCATGCCGCGCTGACTATTCGAGCGGGGCAAGTGAGTCAACGAACAAGCGAGCAGCGGCCTGGTTGCAGTCGCGCGATATCCGGGGTACGCGCTAACCACATCTCGATGAGAGGATGAGCCAATGAACTACGATCAAATTCTTTACGACGTCACCGATCGTGTGGCGACCATCACGTTGAACCGACCAGAAAAGTTGAACGCGTGGACGATGCGCATGGGCGCGGAGGTGCGCCACGCGATGGTGCAAGCCGATCGCGATGATGGCGTACGCGTGATCATCGTCACCGGTGCGGGCAAGGGCTACTGCGCCGGCGCCGACATGAACATGCTGCAAGGGTTGCAACAAGGCGGCAGCGAGGCCGGCGCCGACGCGGGCGACGGCAGCTTGCACGTCGACTTCGACGCCAGCCTGCCGGCGGCGTTCCGCGGCGAGTACAGCTACCCGCTCGGTCTGCACAAGCCGGTCATCGCCGCCGTCAACGGTATCGCGGTCGGGCTCGGCCTCTCATACATGCTCTACTACGATATGCGGATCGCTTCCGAGCGCGCGCGTTTCGGCACGATCTTCTCCCGCCGCGGCTTGGTCGCCGAGCACGGCAGCGCCTGGCTGCTTCCCAAGCTCATCGGCATGAACAACGCCTGCGATCTGTTGTACTCGGGCCGCATCGTGACAGCTGAGGAAGCGCAGCGCATGGGTTTGATCAACCGCGTGGTGCCGCACGACGCGTTGCTGAGCACTGTACGCGAGTTGGCCACCGAGATGGCAACACTATGCTCGCCGCGTTCAATTCGACTGATGAAGCGCCAGCTCTACGGCGATCTGTTCGTCGACCTCGGCGCCTCGATTCAGGAAGCCGACACCGAGATGGTCGCCAGCTTCACCACCGCGGACTTCAAGGAGGGCGTCGCGTCCTTCGTGCAGCGTCGTTCGCCGCGATTCACGGGCCGGTAGTCGTCTCGCGCGGCGCACTATTGCGACCGCGGCCGCAGCAGCACGCGCAAGAGATCGCTCTCGGTGATGATCCCCATCAATTTGCCGGCGTCGTCGGTGACCGGCAGACCGCCGACCTTGCGCTCCAGCATCAGTTTGGCGGCGGCCTCGACCGGTTCGTCGGGACCAATCGTGAACGGCTGCTCCACCATCGCGGCGTCGACGCGGGTGGTCGGCAGGTAGCCGGCGAACGGGCGCAAATCACCTTGCGCTAGCATGCCGATGAGCGCGCCCGACACGTCGAGAACCGGCAACCGTCGATAGCGGCCGCGGATCATCTTGTCCTGCGCCAGCGCGAGCATGTCGCGCGGGCTAATGGTTTGCGGATTCGCGGTCATCCAGTCCCGAACGGTCATCGTAACGTTGCCTCCGCCAGCGGTTGCCGGCTTCGATGAGCGAGCAGCAGCATGCGTGCCGTGCGTCCCGGCTACGCAACCCACGGAAATCGACGCGCCGAAAAAGCTATGGCGTAGCGAATTTCGGAATGTTACTTTCGCCTGCGAGAAGACTCGGAGCACGGGGGGAATCTAAAATGGGACGATTCGAGGGCAAGGTCGGCTTCGTCACCGGCGGCGGCACCGGGATCGGGTTCGCCTGCGCCGGTGCGATTGTCGCCGGCGGCGGCCGCGTGATGCTCGCCGGGCGCCGCGCCGAGATCGTCGGCGAGGCCGCCCGCGCGCTCGGGAAGGCAGCGTCATGGATCGCGTGCGATGTCACCGACGACGCGTCGGTCGCGGCCGCCGTCGCCACCACGGTCGAACGGTTCGGACCGCTGCGGCTCGCCGTCAACGCGGCCGGCGGCGGCTCGATTGGCAGCGTGCTCAACGCCACCACCGAAGAGTTCGCGCAAACGATCGACACCAATCTCATCGGGGTCTTTCGTTGTTTGCACGCCCAGGCGCGCGCGATGAAGGCAGCCGGCGGCGGCAGCATCGTCAACATCAGTTCGATCGCCGGCGCGCTCACTCACCGCTGGATGACCGCCTACTGCGCGTCGAAAGCGGCGGTGAACATGCTCACCCGCTGCGCCGCCGACGATCTCGGCGAACACGGCATCCGCGTCAACGCCGTCATGCCCGGGCTCGTCCCGACTGACTTGGCCGCGCCCTTGACCAATGCCGAGGAGGCAGTGGCCGACTACTTGCGTTGTATGCCGTTGTCGCGGCTCGGCACAACCGAGGACGTGGCGAACGCCGTCAGCTTTCTCTTGAGTGATGACGCCGCGTGGGTGACCGGCCAATGTCTCGGCGTCGACGGCGGGCATACGATTCGGCGCGGTCCCGAACTGGTCCCGCTGTTTCGCCATATTCTCCCCGTGGAACGCTGACCTTCGTCACGAGGTGCGGGTCAAACGATGTCGTCATCGAAATTCGCAGCCACGGCTCTGATTGTCGTGGTAATCATGGGCGCGGCGTGTTCCCGTGATCTGTCGGCTCGGCGCGCGGCCGGATCACCCGACGACATCGCGTGGCAAGAGACCAACGACGCGGGGCAGGCCGCGTTCAAGCAAGGGCGCTACGAAGAAGCCGCGGCGCTGTTCAATCGCGCCGTCACGCAAGCCGCGCCCTTCGGTCCCAACGACGGCCGCCTCGCCACCAGCCTCAACAACGTCGCTGCGGTCGACCGCGTGCAGCACAAATACGCCGAGGCGGAGACGCTCGACCGCCAAGCACTAGAAATCCAGGAACGCGTGCTCGGCCCCAACCACTTGTTCGTTGCGACCACGCTGCTCGCACTCGCCGACAGTTGTCGCGCCCAAGGGCGCTACGATGACGCCGAGCCGCTGGTGCTGCGCGCACTAGTCATTCGCACAAAGTCGCTCGGCCCCGACCACACCGATGTGGCGGCCGCCCGCTTCGCGTTGGCGCAGATCTACGCCGCGCAAGGACGCTACGAAGCCGCCGCGCCCCTCTATGCGGAGACGCTCGCCACCTACGAGAAGAACCTCGGACCCAATCACGCGGCCGTCGCGCGTGTGCTCGACAACTACGCCGCCCTGCTGCGTCGCAGTCCGCGCGCCGCCGAAGCCGCCGCGCTCGAAGCGCGCGCGCAAGCCATTCGCGCCAGCCAACCCGCACCGCATCCAACCCACTGAGATGCGAGCGCGGTCGAGGGGCGCCTCGAACCCTCAGTCCGATTCCAATTCCGGCAGCTCGGCCTTGGTCTCGGCCACGTCGAGCAGCCGCGCGAGGTAGCGTAAGCAATCGCCCTCGCTCAATAGACCGACGATCCGATCGCCCGCGATCACCACGACGCACCCGATCTTCTTGTTCAACATCATCTCGACCGCTTCGCGCAGCGGCGCGGTCGGCTGCACGCTGAACACCGCGGCGGTCATGACTTCCCGAATCTTCACCTTCGCCAGCCACTCCCGCTCGGTGGAGGAGCGAAACTGCAGCACCGACGAAATCGCCGCGCGAAAGAGATCACGCTGCGACAGAATGCCGACCAGCTTCCGATCCGAGACGATCGGCATGTGGCGGATGCGTCCCAGCCGCATGATGTCGTCAGCAAGATCCAACGTATCGGACGCATCGAGCGTCACCACTTCGGTCACCATCAAGTCACGTACGAGCATGGTCGCTGTAGTTTCCAAGATGTGTGCCGCGATGAGTTCGCGCCGGCGAACCCGAGTGATGTGTTCGACTCCGCTGTATTTCGCAACCCAATAGCGACACTGCTTCCCGACTTTCGGAAGCGCATCGTCAGTGCTGCGAAGTTGAGTAGATGCTTGACACGCCGCCTGATGCAAACTCCCTTGACTGAGTAGATCAAGAGGGTGACACTCTGTGTTGGTACCACTCAGCGAACAAAGACAGTCGGATGACCGTGTCCGAGCGAGAACTGACAGCTTCACCACATCAGTTGAACGCCGCTTTCCCCACGCGTGCGAACGACCGCGTCGCAACCCGTTCGTGGGCTGAGCGTGCGATCACCATCGGTATCGCCCTCGCCTTCACAACGATCGGAGCGATCGCGATTGTTTCCTACCGCGCCATCGACCGGCTCGTGAACGACGCGGCGTCCGTGGCGCGCACTCGCGACGTACTGCAAGCCTCCTATGAGCTGCGGGCGACCCTCACGCAGGCGCAGAGCGGCTATCGTGGGTACGCCGCGACCATAAACGAGCGCTTCTCGCAACCGTTCGCTACCGCCGTCGAGCAAGTCGACGAACAAGTTGCCCGCCTGCACCGTCTGACCGCCGACAATCCCGCGCAACAGCATCGTCTCGATACGCTGAAACCGCTCGCCGCCTCGCTGCTCGCCTTTGGCCGGGAAGTGATGCAGACGACCAAGGCGCGGGGCCTGGGAGCAGCGGCCGAGTCACTCGCTACCGCGCGCGGGCTGACATTGATGGACGAGATCAGTGCGCTGCTCGCCGAGTTGAACGCCGATGAAGACTCCTTGCTCGCAGTCCGCACCGCAGCCTCGCAGGCGAGCCGGCAACAGACAATGGTAGCGTTTTTCGGTCTCACCATCTTGGCGCTCGTGATGCTGGGCATCGTGGCCTTCGTAACCACCCGCGACATCGGCCAGCGCAAACGGACGGAAGCTGCGCTGCGTCGCGGGCGCGACCAACTGGAAATTCGGGTGGCGGAGCGCACCGCCGAGTTGGCCCGCTCCAACGTCGAACTGGAGCAGTTCGCCGCGGCCGCGTCGCACGATCTTCAGGAGCCGCTGCGCAAGATTCAAACGTTCGGCGAACGGCTGCTCGCGAGGCACGCCGACGCACTTGTGCCCGAGGCGCGCGACTACGTCGATCGCATGCGCAACGCCGCCGGCCGCATGCAGGCAATGATCAACGCATTGCTGACCTTCTCGCGCATCACTACCAAAGCGCAAGCTTTTGAGTCGATCGACCTCACCGTCGCCGCCCGCGAAGCGGTTGCGGATCTCGAAACCCGCATCGAACAAGCGCACGGCCGGGTCGAGGTCGCGCCCTTGCCCCACGTCGACGCCGACCCCACCCAAATGCGGCTGCTACTGATGAATCTGATCGGAAACGCGCTCAAGTTTCATCGCCCCGACACGCCCCCCGTCGTTCGTCTCTGCGCCAACGGAGCCCTCGCAGATTCGGGGACGATAGCGATTGCGGTGGCTGACAACGGTATCGGTTTCGACGAGCGGTACAGCGATCGCATCTTCACGATGTTCCAGCGCCTACACGGGCGCGGGGAATACGAGGGTACCGGTATCGGTCTCGCCATCTGCGCCAAGATTGCCAAGCGCCACGGTGGTACTATCACCGCGCGTAGCGCACCCGGCGAGGGTGCAACGTTCATCATCACCCTGCCGGTTCACCAGGATCGCTCATGAATACCGACGAACAGGCCGGGAGCGCACAGCATGGAGGCGAACGAGCACTGCGCCAGAGCGAAGCCCTTACGCGCGCGATCCTCGATGCAGCCGTCGATCCGGTCATCACCATCGACGAGCACGGCAACGTGCAATCATGGAATCCCGCGGCCGAACGTTTATTCGGCTACGCGGCCGCCGAGGTCATCGGTCACAACGTCAACATACTGATGCCGTCGCCCTACAGCGAAGAACACGATCAGTATCTGGCCAACTATCGCCGTACCGGTGAGCGTAAGCTCATCGGCATTGGCCGCGAGGTCATCGGCCGGCGCAAAGATGGTACGCTCTTTCCGCTCGATCTCGCCGTCGGCGAGGCGCACATCGGCGATCAGCGCATCTTTACCGGCATCATTCGCGACATCACTGCACGCAAGCAGGCCGAGAACGGCCTGCGCCAGAGCGAAGCCCGCACGCGAGCGATCCTCGATGCTGCGGCCGATCCCATCATCACCATCGACGAGCACGGCAACGTGCAATCGTTCAATCCCGCAGCCGAGCGCCTGTTCGGCTACGCGGCCGCCGAGGTCATCGGTCGCAACGTCAACATGCTGATGCCGTCGCCCTACAGCGAAGAGCACGATCAGTATCTGGCCAACTATCGCCGCACCGGCGAGCGCAAGATCATCGGCATTGGCCGCGAGGTCCTCGGCCGGCGCAAAGACGGGACCCTCTTTCCGCTCGAACTCGCCGTCAGCGAGGCGTACATCGGCGAGCAGCACATCTTCACCGGCATCATTCGCGACATCACCGAGCGCAAGCATCGGGAAGACGAGTTGCAACGGAGTCTGGCCGAGCTGGCGCGCTCCAATCGAGAGCTGGAACAATTCGCCCACATCGCCTCGCACGATCTCCAGGAGCCGTTGCGAAAGATCCAATCGTTCAGTGACCGGCTGATCAGCAAGTACGCCTCGGCTCTCCCGGATGAGGCTCGCGACTACCTGACACGCGCCGGCGATGCCGCGAACCGCATGGGGACACTGATCGACGACCTAATGTCCTTTTCCCGCGTCACCGCCAAGACGCATCCGTTCACCAGCGTCGACCTCAACATGGTGTTGCGAGGCGTGGTCTCCGATCTCGAGACTCGCCTCGATCAAACGCAGGGCCGAATCGAGACCGAGGAGTTGCCAACGATCGAGGCCGATCCGATGCAGATGCGCCAACTATTCCAGAATCTGCTCAGCAACGCCCTGAAGTTTCATCGCCCCAACGCGCCACCGGTCGTTCGCGTCTTCACCGACGAGACCGCGTCGACACCCGATTCGGCGACGATCCTGATCGCCGACAACGGGATTGGCTTCGAAGAGAAGTATCTCGACCGCATCTTCACCATTTTCCAACGACTGCGCGTCCGCAGTGAGTATCCGGGAACCGGGCTCGGGTTGGCGATCTGCCGGAAAATCGTCGACCGTCATCAGGGCGACATCACCGCGCGCAGCACCCCCGGCCATGGGGCGACCTTCGCTGTGACGCTGCCACTGCGACATCGCAGCGACGAGCGCGGCTCCACGCTGGGCTCGTGAGCATAGGAGGTAGTCGATGAAAGGCAACCGCACCAGCATCACGATTGTGATGGCCGACGATGACCAGGAAGACTGCATAATGACCCGCGATGCCTTGGCCGAGAGCCGTGTCGTAAATGATCTCCGCTTCGTCCAAGACGGGGAGGAGTTGATGGACTATCTGCTTCGCCGCGGGTCGTATGAGGCTCTTGGCGCCGCCCCACGCCCGGGCTTGATCTTGCTCGATCTCAACATGCCACGGAAGGACGGGCGCGAAGCCTTGCGCCAAATCAAAGGCGACGCCCAGTTGCGCGACATCCCGATCGTGGTGCTCACCACCTCCAAGTCCGAGGAAGACATCCTGCGCAGCTATACCAGCGGAGCCAGCTCGTTCATCACCAAGCCAGTCACCTTTGGAGGTTTGGTCGAAGTGATGAAGACCCTGGGCCAGTACTGGTTCGACATCGTCGATCTGCCGATGCAGCCATAGCGCGCTTGCCAGAAGGAGTTGCCCGATGGCCCACCCAACGTCCGCGGCCCACAACTTCGCCAATCGGGCACCACCGACGGCGACGAGCAACCGCCCGGTGCGCGTACTGCTGATCGAGGACGATCAAGACGACTACATCCTCACGCGTGACCTGCTCAACGAGATCGATGGGGAGCGCTTCGATATCGAGTGGGTGCCTGACTACGAAGGTGCGCACGCGGCGCTGGTTCGCCAGGAGCATGACGTGTATTTGCTCGACTATCGCCTGGGTGATCACAGCGGCATCGAGTTCTTGCGCGAGGCCGAAGCTCTCGGCTGTCAGGCGCCAGTGATCGTCCTCACCGGCCAAGGCAGCCGCGATGTCGACCTCGAGGCCATGCAAGCCGGTGCGGCCTACTACCTCGCCAAAGCCAGGATTGATGCGCCGTTGTTGGAACGCACCATTCGCTACGCGTTGCAGCTGCGCCAGGTCGAAGACCAAGTGCGTCGCCTCAATGCTGAACTCGAAGAACGTGTGCACGAGCGCACCACGCAACTGGAAGCCGCCAACCAGGAATTGGAAGCCTTCAGCTATTCGGTGTCGCATGACCTGCGGGCGCCGCTGCGGGGGATCAGCGGATTCAGCAAAGCCCTGATGGAAGACTACGCCGCGCAGCTTGACGAGCAAGGCCAGCACTACCTCAAGCGCATCAACGCCGCCGCCACGCGCATGGGCGATCTCATCGCCGACCTGCTGTCGCTGGCGCGCGTCACGCGCACCGAGATGACGTATCGCGCGGTCGATCTCAGCGCCTTGGCGCAGGACATCCTCGCCGAACTCCGCAACGCCAATCCCGATCGCCGCATCGACTTGATCGTTGCCCCCAATATCACCGCTCGCGGCGATGCGCTTCTCCTCCGGACCGTGATGGAGAACCTACTCGGCAATGCCTGGAAGTACACCGGCAAGCAGCCGTCCGCGCGCATCGAATTCGGAGTGCTGAATGCGGAGTTTGGAATCGAGCGAGTTGGACCGTCCGCGTCGGACACTCTGTCTTCCGAACTGTGCGCTCTCCATTCGCCAGTGTTTTTCGTCCGTGACGACGGTGCCGGGTTCGATATGAAGTACGCCGCCAGACTCTTTGGCGCATTCCAACGTCTGCACAATAGTCGAGAATTCGAGGGCACGGGAGTCGGGTTGGCAACCGTGCAACGAATCGTTCGCCGCCACGGCGGCCGGGTGTGGGCCGAGGCGGCCGTCGGCCGCGGCGCCACGTTCTACTTCACGCTGCCGCCAGTCTAGTCATCGCGATCACGGGCAGTTCGTCGGACCGTAGGCCGATAGCGTCGCCGGGTCACGGCTTGGTTGCCGCGAAACGCAACCGCACGTAGTCGGCGGTCCACTGACCTTGGGCGTCGCACAGCGCCGGGCGCGCGGCCTCTCTGACTTCGTCGATGAACGCGGCGCGCTCGGCTGCCGGCAACACGGCGGTGAAACTCTCAGCGAAGGTTTCGAGCCAGCCCGTGATGTCTCCCGGCAATGGCGTTGGGCGCGGAATGAGCGCGAGGTAGTTCACGACGAACCCACCAGCCCTGAGTCGCTGGCCGTAGTCCTCAGCGGTCGGAAAGTACCAGGGGTTCGCGGCGGCGCCATCGACCCCGCGGCGATCGAGCGCGGCGACCAGCGCGCGGGCGATAGTCGCCACGCAACCATTTCCACCGAACTCGGCGACAAACCGTCCGCCCGGTTTGAGCGCGCGCCCGACGCCGGCGATCACGTCGTCGGCGCGCCGCATCCAGTGCATCGCCGCGTTGCTGAAGACCGCATCGAATTCGTTTTCGAAGCTCAAGCGCTCGCCGTCCATCACCTGCGCATCGAGTCCGCGGGCGCGCGCTGCCGCGATCTGCTCGGCGCTGCCGTCAACTCCGACGACCGCGCAACCCAAGGCAACGAGCTTTTCGGTCAATGCACCATCACCACAACCGAGGTCGAGGATGCGTTCGCCGGCTTTCGGCGCGAGCAACTCCACCACCGGCATGCCGAGGTCGGCGACAAAGCGCGCGTTGCGCGCATAGCGTTCCGGATCCCACGTCTGCTGCGTTGTCATAGACTCCTATGTGTGTTCCGTCTTAGCGCGGGCTTCGCCCGCAGTCCAAGGTTGAAAGTCCAAAGTCGAAAGTGGCTGGCAGAATGTTTCTCGCAGCGCCGGCTTTGCGCAAGAAGTCGACTCTGCACAAAAGGTCGGTTTGGAGGGCGCTACGTCTCGGAGTTGAAGGACACCAACCACCGCACGGCGGTCTCCTCTTCGTCAAAGACCGCGACGGCCTCCATCGCGTCCTTGAGAAATGTCTTCACCACGACCCTGGACGCACTCCGGGCCTGCATCGTGGGCGCATAGTACGCGATCGCTGAGAACAGCTCTGCGGTCTTTGGTGCCAACATCTGTAGTGCCCCGAAGGATGGGGAGTAGGAATGGCTCCGATCAATCAGCAACGGAACCCTTTCCCCCGAAGAAAACGCACGGCCGCCGTGAGAAGCTCAGCCGCCTCTTGCTCCGTCGTCTCGTGATTCGGGCTCGGCTGTAGGTGCAGAATGCGCTCACCCCGCCACCACACAACGCCCGCAACCGATCTGAAAATTTCAGTCTTCATATGGACGGAAGCCGTAGCGACCAAGCCATGCCTGTCGGCCAAAACATGGGCGACGCGCGGGCTAGGCATCTCCTCCCGAAAGGGCTGGAAGCTTATTCAGCCGCGAGCGCCCCGAACCGGCGCGTCGTCCCGACCATACCTGCGCACGAGACTTGATCAAAGGCAAAGCTTGACTCGAACGAGTGGACGGCACTAAACACACCCGGCGGCGCAGAGAGCTGCGGCTCGCTGGACTACACACCGTGGCTGTTCCCGATCTTGATGCCGAAGCAACCCTGAAGGCGGACTCTGACGAACTCCGTCAGATCATCGCCCTTCGTCCTGCCGCCAGCCGGCCGCAGACGGCACCGCGCAACGCGACGCAAGCGCTGATGCTCGCCGTGCTCGAGGGTGGTATCCGCGACTATCTCGGTGCTGGGTCGGTTGTTCGGGCAGAAGCTGAGCACTGGATGCAAAGTGAGAAGCGCTGGCCCTTCGCTTTCAAGGTCATGTGCGAAACGCTCGGGCTCGAATCGAGCACGCTGCGGACCGCGCTCCGTGAGCTACGCGCTCGTAGTGCCGGTCCGAAGGCCATCGGCCGGAATCGGCCCAATGCCGGGTACGTCCGTCGGCTGCGAGCGAGGACTTCCAACCGCCATCTTCCTCCAACCCGGTGACGGCCTCATCAAAGATGGTCGTGGTCGCCCATGACAATGAGCGGCGCATGAAATGCCACAGGTGCGATCGGGAAGTGCAGGGCGACCGTCGCGGGAGTCAAGAGCGGGCGTCCGGCGCGAGGGTCTTCGTGCAGCACTTTGAGTGCGAATGTGGCGAGGCATGGGACATGGACATGCCAATCTCCGATGATCCCGCTGGGCAATTGATGATGCGACGCGCCTAGCTTGCGACTGCAAGGCCAGATAGCAAGAAGCGGCGGTCGGAGATCGCCAGGAAGGTAGCGCAGGTGCGGTGCACGTACCGATGAAGTGCACCGGTTCAAGCTGGGCGCCGGCACGATCGTGGACGCGACGTCATTCGGCGGCGTACAGCAGTTCACCGGCGACCTAGGTTTTCGCGATCGTCTCGCTCAGCGTAGACAGCACCCCGCGCGAATGCCACGACCGCCACCGATTGTCGGCGCAATGAGGGAGCGTAGAAGAATGTTGCTCGAGATGAAGAGAATTGTCTTGACATAGTACGACACGACGAACTATGTGCGCGCCTCCCGCGACAACGCGCGAGAGCAGGAGGGGCAGTGCGCAGTCACCGGATCGATGCGAGCACTCAACGGGTGACCGCCGGCCGTAGCCGAGTCGCATTGCGTGTGCTCATCATCGCCGCGCTGGCCGCTGCGCTCGTGGCGGTGATCGCGCCGATAACTGCTCACGCCGTGGTGGTGCAACCCGAAGAGCTTCCTACCTGCGATAGTAGCGCACCGCCGTGCGAGCTGGCCGAACTCCGTGGGGAGATGACTTCGGTTGCACAACTCGCCAACGGGCAACGGGTGCTGGTGAGCGATCAGTTACCCCGTAATTGGCAAGACGCGCAGGGACATTGGCAACGTGGCGTCCGTCAGTTTCACGCCGACGGCAGCGATGACCTGGCCGATCAATGGCCGGGATTCGTCGTGCGTTACTCGGCGATTGAGGGCGATGCGCAGACCCTCGGTGTCGTCTCGTACGCACTGCGCGACGCGACGGGTGGGATGACCTGGTTGGTCGGGCGCCCCGCGGTAGACGCGAACCCGACGTCGACGATTGTGGCCGGCGGTCTGGCGTGGACGCTGATGCTCGACCGCGACGGGCAACACTGGACGAGCGAAGCGGTGAATGCGCCGCGCGGTGTCACCACTGTGGACTGGCCGTACGAGCTGAGCGGGATGTGGGAGCCGTTCACCGTCGACCCCGACGGTGACGCCGTGAACTCGTTCTGGCGTGTCTCGCAGCCACGGATCGTCGGCGCGGACGGCACCGAGGTCCCATGTACGTGGCAAGCGGCGATCTTCCCCCAACGCTTGGTCATGGCGTGCGATGACTCGTCGTTGCCCGAGACCGCACTGCCGTACGTGATCGATCCGGTGTTCGGCCCTGGCAATCCGGGTACATGTGCTGAGGACGCTGCGAATGGCGAAGCCACGGCGTGGGGTGGGGAGACTCATGCTCTGAGCAGCGACAATTTGTGGGCAACGGCGTTGGTGGCGCCGGGGAACACATCCCGTTTCCTCAAGTGCACCAACTTTGGCATTGGTCCCGGGAATCTGCCCTACGACGCGACGATCACACAGACCCTCGTGCGCGTGGAACGGCACTGCCAGGCGGCGGCGACTTGTCAGACCAATGCGATTCGTCTGGTCAAGGACGGTATCGTACAAGCCACCGAGCACGTCGACGATCCGACGGCCGACTGGCCCGCCACCACGGACGCGACGAAAGACTATGTCTTCACCGACAACGCGTTGAACCCATGGGACTGGACGCAAACGGGCGCGGGCGTCGCCATGGCGGTGCACAACCAAGCCACGTCGTCGCGCTATGCCTACGTCGACGTGATGCAGTTGCAACTCACGTACACGGCGCCTTCCACCTCGAACGGGATCGGATGGGAGAGCGACACGATGGAGGCGGGTCAGTCGGGAGTTAGCATCGCGTCGTCCGGCTGCGCCAGCGGCGCGTATTGCGTCAGCCTGGTGCCCGGTGGTGGCATAGTGTGGAGCGGTGCGGGCTACGGTACAACCGGGGCGCGCGCGTCTGCCCGCTTCAAGTTGACCGCGTGGCCTGGTCCCGCCGGCGAGGCGGATATTCACTTGCTGGATCAGCCCGGTGGAATCTATGCGCGGGCGTTCGTTCGCGGCAGCGACCAGTCGCTACGACTACAGGCCAATTCGGTCGATTGCCCGACCGCCTTCAGCACCACCGTGCAGTTGAACACGTGGTACCGGCTGGAAGTGCGCGCGACCAACGGTCCGAGCGGCGTCTTCCAGGCGTGGCTCTATGCAGAGAATGGGACGCTGCTCGAAGCGGTCACCGACTGCGCGGCGAGTTTTGCTGTCTCACCGAACTACACCGTGGGGGACTACCTCGGCACCCGCGACGCGACCGCGGCGCTGATGATCGACGACTTCTACGCGAGCTACGACGATACGCAGCCGATCGGCAACATGCGGATCGTGAACCTGCGCCCCACGGCTGACGCCACCCCGAACGCCTGGACGGCGAGCGGCTGTACGAGCGGTCACTACGATTGTCTGGATGAACTTCCGCCTGACGGCGACCCGACACGGCTGACCAGCACGGTGACCGGTCAGCAAGAACTCTTTTCTCATACCAGCGCCGACACCGCCGGCATTACCGAGCCGATTGCGTGGGTGAAATTCTGGGACCGCGGGAACGGTCGCGTCGACACGCTGATGGACGGCAAGCCGTTTTTCGGGTGGTTGAATCGCGGCAGCAACTACACCACGACGTTTCGGGATCCCACCACAGTGCGCCCTTACGACGCGGCGCCGTGGACGCCGGCCACGCTCGATGCGACCCAAATCGGCGTTGCGGTCTACGACACCACCACCTCACCGATCAAGGAGACGGCGCTCGGGTTGATGGTGGCGTACGCCGCGCCGACCGCTACGCTGACCGCAACGCCGACGAGCACGACGACCAATACGGCAACGCAAACGTACACGGTGACGAACACGCCGACCCGCTCGTACACGCAGACGAATACGGCGACGCGGACCAATACCGTGACCGTCACCGCGACCGTCACAAATACGCCGACGCGGACCTACACGCAGACGAATACGGCCACGATCACGAACACCGCGACACGGACCTACACACTGACGAGTACGCCGACGGATGCGCCAACGGACACCCCGACTGCTACGGTGACGCCGACCGACACACCGACTCCAACTCCGACCGACACACCGACCGCCACCGCGACTCCGACTGACACGCCAACTCAAACGCCAACCGACACCCACACGGCTACCGCGACCCCGACCGATACGCCCACCGCGACTCCATCGGACACTCCGATCGCAACACCACCCGCGACACCAACCGAAACGCCGACGGCGAGCCCAACGGCGAGCGAGACGCCCACGAGCACCGCGACGCCCGCCGCGCTGCTGTCGTGCGCGCAGAGCGATCTTGGCAACGCAATCCCAATCGAGGTACCCGGCAGCACGGCCGGGCAGTCGAACGCGATGGTCGGCGCGAGTTGTGGCGATTTCAACAATCAGGCGCCGGACTTCACCTACCAGTGGATCGCGCCCGAGAGCGACACCTATACGTTCACTCTGGCGGCGTTGACCTTCGATGCCATTCTCTCGATCCGCGGCACGGCGTGCGACGGCGCAGAACTGGGTTGCAAAGCCAACTTCACCGACCCTGAGTCGGCAACGCAATTTGATCCGATCACCTTGACGTTGAACGCTGGCCAGATGCTCGCGATTACCGTCTATGGCTCCGGGAGTCAGAGCGGGAGCTATCAGTTGATCATAAACGCTTCACTACACCCGACCGTGACCCCGACCCCGACCCCAACGGTGACTCCGACCCCGACGCCTGGCGACTGCTGCGAGGCTAACACAACGGCCGGTTGCGATGATTCGACCTGTGCCGCGTGCGTGTGCGAGTTGGACTCCTTCTGCTGCACCTCGCAATGGGACGGGCTGTGCGCCGTCGAGGCCAGTGACGGGTGCACGCTGATCTGCACGTGCGCGATGGGCACACCGACACCTGGTGGCGTTGCGACCGCTACGCCGGCACCGCCAACACCGACACCGACCGCTGGACCTCCGGGAGACTGCTGCGTCGAGAATCTCAGCCCAAGTTGCGATAACTCGGCGTGTGCATCGTGCGTCTGCGCCCTCGACTCGTTCTGCTGCGACGTGCAGTGGGACAATGCCTGCGCTGCTGAGGCCGGCGACCAATGCGCCGCCACGTGTTCATGCGCAGGGCAGCCAACCCCAACTCCCGACCTGGGTTGTGTGCAGACTGATCTGGGCAGTACGGTTCCAGTATCCGTGACCGGCACGACCGTCGGTGGAGCCAATGCTTTGGGCGGCGCGGCATGCGGCGAGGGCGGTGACACCGCTCCGGACTTCACTTATGAATGGACCGCGCCGGCCGACGGTGCCTATGTGATCGAAACACTCGGCTCCGCATTCGACACGGTCCTGTATGTCCGCGATGGGGTGTGCAACGGTCGCGAACTCGCCTGCAATGACGATACGAACGGCAGCATGCAGTCGCAGATCAACGTCCAGCTCGTAGCGGGTCAGACGGTGATCATCGTGGTCGATGGATTCGGCGACGCCGCGGGCACGTTCCAGCTCTCGATTGCCGAAGCGCCCGAACAAGACCCGACTCCGACGCCAACGCCATTCGTCCCACCGACCGCACCTCGCGTTGTCATCGAAGCTCCCGCAGATGGAACCTATACGAACAGTTCACTGCTCACTGTGACGGGCACGGCATCTGCAGCCGACAGCGTCGTTGTGAACGAGGTGGGCGCCACATTGGTCGACGAAGCGTTCTCCGCGAACGTTCCGCTCGTCGAAGGCATCAACGCCATCACGGCGACCGCAACAGCCGCCAATACCTTGCCAGCGAACTATCGCATCTACGTCGTGCTCGACACTGAGCCGCCGCCGGCTCCGGTCCTCCGCCTCATTGCCATCGGCACACGCAGCAATGCTCCGGCTACGGTGCACGGCCTGCCGGGAAGCGTGGAAGCCAAGAGCTCGGTAACGGTTACCAATCAACGGACGAGCGAGAGCGCGGAGGCCGATGTGGACTCGGATGGGGAATTTGCGGCGACGCTCGCCGCGCAGAACGGAGACGACCTCTCGATCGTGGTGACGGACCGCGCCGGCAATAGCGGTCCTCCGGGCATGCTGCACGTAGGGACGTTGAGCGTCGCCATCACCACGCCCGGCGATGGAGCCAATGTGGCCGGTGGACCGATTGCGGTTCACGGGACGATCCCCACCGCGCCGAATATCGGAGTCGTGGTGAACGGGCTGAGTGCCCTGGTCGAAAGTGGGACGTTCATCGCTCCCAGCATTCCTATCGTACTGGGCAGCAACGAAATTACGGCGACCGCCACCAACCTGCGCGGTGATAGCGCGACCACCAGTGTAACGATCACGGCTCAATCCGCGACGACGGGGTTGACGCTGTCGGCCACACCGAACAACGGCCCGGCGCCGTTGTTCGTGACGTTCAGCTATCAATTCAGCGGTGCGATGCAGACCCTCAGCATCGACTTCAACGGTGACGGTGTCGCCGATTTCACTACCGCCAACGCCGAGCGGGCGTTGCACTACGTGTACTCGGCGCCGGGTACCTACGAGGTGCGGTTGAGTATCACGGATAGTCAAGGACAGCTCTCGGTCGCCACGACAGACGTGCAGGTCGTTGATCCGGCGACGATGGATGCGCTGTTCCAGAGCATCTGGACCGCCATGACCAGCGCGCTGGCGGCAGGAGACAAAGAGGCAGCGCTGGGGTTCCTGACGTCGAGTGCGCAAGAGAAGTACGGGCCGGTGTTCGAGGCGCTGCTGGCAAACATGCCAAGCATTGTGGCCTCGTATTCGCCCTTGCAGCGCGTGTCGCTGGCACCTGAAATCGGCGAATACGGCGTCAACCGCACCATCGACGGGCGCGACCGCATCTTCTTGGTCTATTTCCTCCACGGAAGCGATGGCGTGTGGCGCATCGAAGCGATGTGAGGAGAGAACGAGTCATGTCGAAGCATCTGTTGCTCGGATGGCTGGTCGCGCCCCTGATCGTGCTCGGCTTCAACGGCTGCGCCCCGCCCGTATACGTCGCGAAATCCATTCGCGGCAGAGTCGTTGACGCCGAGACGCAGCAGCCCATCGAAGGCGCGGTAGTCGTGGCGGACTGGATTCTTCTCACCAACGTGGTGGGATTTGGCAAGCACGATCAGCGCATGAAGATCTCGGAGGCCGTCACCGACGCGAACGGCGTTTACCTAATCCCCTGTTGGGGGCCGCGTCTACGGCCTCCGTTCAACGCGTTTGACTACCTCGATCCGCGATTGATCGTGTTCAAGAGTCGCTATGAGCCTGTTGTCATGGACAACACTCTTTCCGACTGGCGATGGATGGTCCGCGCATCGCGCTGGGATGGCGAGACGTTGAAGCTCGCGCCCTTCCGCGGAAATTCAGATGACCGATTGGATCAGCTCGATCGAATATTGACGGGACCGCGCGGTAAGTCGGCCTCCACACCAAACTTCTACCGCGAGATCCTAAAGGAAGAGCCGCTCATTGGCATAGCGGGCAAACCGTTTTTTCGCAATGTAAGAGAACTTTTGGAAGAGGGTTTGTGAGATGCATCCGAGATACCTCTGCGCGTTTTCAATCTTCGCTTGGGTGCTGACTAGGGGCGTCGCGTATGGGTACGAACTCGAGACGCACAGTCAGGCAAGTGCCAAGTCGTTCGATGCATCCGCACTGAATCCGGCCCATTCGGACTATCTAAGTCAGCTGGGCATGGACGCTCTCAACGATCGCTTCGAGGCAAGCTTGAGCAATACCAGGGACAATGACGGATCCGCCAAGGGCTGGCTTCGCCAAGGCGCGAGAGACGAGGATGACTACAATGTTGCATCGCAGCAACCGATCCGCGTTCGGAATCACTTCTTCAATCCCCTCACCAACAGCGGCCTTGCAAGCGGTAAGCCAGCCTCCTACTGGGGCATCGAATTCGGCAAAAACATCTCGGGGCAGGACTACTCCTTCAAGGATGCGCGCGGCTACTTCTACGACGCGCTCACCACTCAACAGCCGACGGGCCCAACCGGCCGCGAGCACTACTGGGCACAAACCTTCTACGCGCTCGGTCACGTCATTCATCTCATTCAGGACATGGCGCAGCCCCAGCACACCCGCAACGACACCCACCTGCTGGCATGGGTAGCAAGCAGGTTCAACCCGGCGCGCGCGACCCTCCGGTTCTATGAACAGTACGCTGACGCTCGGGCCACATCAGTAGGGTTACCGTATGCGGGCTACGAGCCAGCGTATCGCGATGCCGACACGAGCACGTTCACCCTCCCGCTCGACTTCTGGCATCGGGTCGGCGGCAAAGGGATGGCCGACTACTCGAACCGCGGCTTCGTCAGCGCTGACACCAACTTTTGTGCGGCCAACCCATCCGTCTCGTGCGCGGGCAGCACCATCCCGCCTTCCTTTCTTCAGCCCTACGATATTCTCCCCCACCCGGGGTTTCCCGATCCCAGTGGTCAGAGCGCGACGGTCATCACAGAGAGCATCCGAAGTCTTCCGCCGGCACTATATGGGGGATCTCTATCATCGAACGTAACCGGTGACATCGATTTCATAGAGACGGAGGTCCACGACGCCTACACCGGTCAGAGGCAGCAGGCCAGAACGAGCACCTACTCGATCTTCGATCCGGATCTGCAGGCGGCCAATCAGCAGCTCACGTTCACGCTGAATCGCTACAACTTCGATGACGCACTTGCCCTGCTCATCCCGCGCGCGGTCGGCTACAGCGCCGGCATGATCAACTACTTCTTCCGCGGCGCCTTCTCGATCTATTCGCTCGATGGTAGTGACCGAGGACCGTTCTTTGTCCGCAACTCCACTGCCGAACCGATGAACGGGTCGTTCCAGATGTACTGGGATGACGCAGCCGGTAACCGTCAACCAGTGGGGCTACCCCAAATGATTCCGGTGGCGGCACATAGTGAGAGCCCATTCGAGTTTGCCTTTGCCCCCGATCCGACCGTCAGTGACTACACGGTCGTCTTTCAAGGCAAGCTGGGCGACGAGAGTGGAGCCGTTGCCGCTAGCCGGACATGGATGAACTCCTCACCGATCGTTGTCATGAACCTACCTGCAGGTGCTGTGGCCACCGATCCGCAGAATGACCTCGTCGCCTACCAATGGACCATCGAGTGCGGTACGGAGTTCTCCGACGGAACCATCCTCTTGTACTATCCACATTTGACCAACGCCTCTGGTTCGCTAAGCGGAGGCGGGGCGTCTATCCCGGCACCGGGATTTCAAGTTCCCAGCACCATCCACGAATGCTGCTTGGACATCCAAGTAACCGACAGCCAAGGAGGCGCGGGCTTCGGCCACGGTTGCGAATAGGCTTCCTCGGAAAAGTGCCATCGGGGCCATCGAATCGCTTCCGCCGCAGTGAGCCTCGCCTCGATCCCCGAGAATGGAGAGAGAGAGAGACTTTCTCCCTAGCAGATCGCGCTGGCAATATGGGTCGGCCGCGGCACCGGGTCTTCCGGAGCGCTCCACCGTCACGGCGCGGGGCCCGCCCTTGAAGTCTGGATAAAGGTGGAACGGCGGTGCGAGACGCATCCGCTCCTCGTTGAGTTTCTCGGCGCCCTCGACCATATGATGACGCCATGGTTCGGGACTGCCGCTCCGCAATGGCCTCTGCGTGAAGGGCTCACACTACCCACGACCCGCAGTAGCCCACATCCGTCGCACGCTGGCGTGCGCTCGGTTGAATCGCCACGAGATCGCGGGATCGCTCGGCGATCTCGGGACGTTCCTGCCGCTGCTCGTCGGCATGGCGGCGCAGAACGGGCTCAACTTTGCCACCGCGCTGTTCTTCGCGGGGCTGTTCAACATCCTCACCGGGCTCACGTTCGCGATCCCGATGGCGGTGCAGCCGATGAAGGCGATCGCGGCGGTGGCGATCACCGAAGGGCTGAGCGCGCCACAGATCGTGGCAGCCGGCGCGACGGTCAGTGCGGTGGTGTTGGTGCTCGGCCTCACCGGATGGATCGATTGGCTCAACCGAGCGATTCCCAAGCCGGTGGTGCGTGGCCTGCAACTGGCGCTGGGCTTGTCGCTGGTGATGAAGGGTTTGCAAATGATCGCGCACACCAACCTGTGGCTTGGTGCCGACAGCTACATCACCGGCGCGGGCGCGGCGATCATCGTGCTGGCGTTCTTCTTCTCGTCGCGGGTTCCCGCGGCGCTGCTGTTGTTCCTCGGCGGGCTGATGCTCGCGGTATGGCGCGCGCCGGCAGTGGTTGAGTCGATCGGGATTCATCTCGCCCTACCCTCGTGGTCCCCGCCGCAGTGGGCGGACTTCGTGCGCGCGTTTCTGCCTGCCGCAATGCCACAGATTCCGCTCACGACTTTGAACTCGGTGATCGCGGTGTGCGCGTTGTCGGCGGATTTATTTCCTGCGCGCCGAGCCACCCCGCGCGCGGTGGCCATCTCGGTCGGGCTGATGAATCTGGCGTCGATGGGATTCGGCGGCATGCCGCTGTGCCACGGGGCCGGCGGTTTGGCTGGCCAGTACCGCTTCGGCGCGCGCACCAACGGCGCGATTTTGTTTCTCGGCGGCGTCAAGCTGATCGTCGCCGTACTGTTCGGCACCTCGCTGATGGCGCTCTGCCAAGTGTTCCCGGCCAGCGTGCTCGGCGTCATGCTGGCCTTCAGCGGTCTCGAGCTGGCGTTGGTGACGCGCGATCAAGTCACACGCAACGATGCCTTCACGATGCTGCTGACCACCGGTGCGTGCCTCGGCTTGGACAACATCGCGCTGGGGTTCACGCTCGGCCTCATCCTCGCGTGGGGTCTGCAACTCGCCCCAGCGGCCGCCGAACACGATCGCAACTGATCGCTGCTTGATCCGCGGCATTTCAAGTTCCGTACCGCCCGCCACCGGTTGTCGGGCGCAACGATCACATCCGACCATTCTGATTCGTGGGACTTGAACAACCCCTATTGTTCATGCGAATGGGAAGCGTCCCCGAGTCGAGAGGGCGGCAACCCAACATTTGCGCTGTCGCAGGCTTGGCAACGAATTTGGGATGAAGTTTGTGCGTATGAGGCGGGGAGTGTGACAGCCATCGGGTTTAGCCGCATTCTTTTACCGGTCGACTTCTCCATCCACGGCGAAGCGGCGGCGGCTTATGCGGCGTGGTTCGCCCAGGTATCGAATGGCACCGTTCATCTGGTTCACGTGATCGCAAACCCCGCCGATCCGCTCTACGAGCCGCAGGAGGTGGCGTACTGGGTCATGGTCGAACATGCCCAGACCAAGGCCGCGGCGATGCTCGAGCGCGCCGCAACCCAATCTCTGCCGGCAAACTGTGCGCACGAATGCCTCGTGCTGCAGGGGGATCCAGCCGACAAACTGATCGAGGCCGCGAAGCGCATCCAGCCCGATGTGATCGTCATGGCGACGCACGGTCGTTCGGCACTCGCCCACCTCATGATGGGCAGCGTGGTTGAGAAGATCGTGCGACACGCGCCGTGTCCAGTGTTTGTGACGCGCCGCGCCCCGGAGTGACGACGCGAGGAGGACAGCCCTATGCGGCTTTGCACAAAAGTCGAGCGATATCTCCGCTCGTCATTCCGGCGAAAGCCGGAATCCAGGATCGAGCCTCACGCCCACGCCTGGATACCGGCCTTCGCCGGTATGACGGACCGATTGCCTGGGTCTCTTGTGCAAAGTCCGCCGATACGGAGAACCGCACGTGCACTGCTACTCGGTTGTCTTCTAGCCACCGCACCAGCCATGGCGACCGGGTACGACGAGGGGCCGGTCGAGCACGGCGGTACAATCACCGGGCAGGTGCGCGTGATAGGGGAAATCCCCGCACTACCGCCGCAACCGGTCTTCAAACAATTCGACACCTGCGGCACCACGATCACGGACGAACGACTGGTCACCGGACCAAACGGGGCGGTGCGATTCGCGGTCGTTTCGCTCGAAGGGATCAAGTCCGGCAAGCCGATCGCCTACGAGCAGCCGGTGAAGCTCGACAACGAAAAGTGTGCCTTCGTCCCGCACGTCGTGAGCGCGAGCCTCGGCCAAAAGTTGGAGATTCACAATAGCGATCCGTTTCTGCACGACGCGCACGCGTTCTTGGGCTCACGCACGCTGTTCAACGTGGCGATTCCGAAGGGCCGCACGGCGACCCGGTCGCTCGTCGATGCCGGTCTCGTGCACATCAACTGCAACGTCCGCCACACGTGGATGCATGCGTACATTTTCGTGGCCGACAATCCGTACCATGCGGTGACCGATGGCGCCGGGCAGTTTCGCATCACCGACATCCCGCCGGGCAAGTACACACTTCGCGTCTGGCACGAGATGTTGGGCAATAGCGATCGCGAGGTGACGGTAGAAGCCGGCGGTAGCGTCGCGGTCGACTTCGAGCTGCGCGCGACAGCGGCCGAGACACCGTAAATTGGAGAAGGAGGGGAGCATGAGACACACACTCGCCGCAATCACCGTCGGACTGATTGGCATGGGAACCAGTTGGGCTGCTGACGCGCCCGAGGTCTACACCAAGAAGTGCCAGGCCTGCCACAGCATCGCCGGCGTCGCCGGCCCGATGGTGAAGATGGGTGGCCCGCTCGACAGCGTCGGAACCAAGCGCGACGAAGCGTGGCTGCGTGCCTATTTCAAAGATCCGAAGTCGAAGATTCCGGAATCGAAGATGCCCAAGCTCACGCTGTCGGACGCTGAGTGGAACGCCGTGGTCGCCTACATGCTGACACTGAAGTAGCCGAAGAAAGCGAGACGCGAACATGAACGTCCATCGGTACTGGGGTGTGAACCTCCTCATCGCTACCTGCAGCCTGTATGCGGTCGTCACGCTCAGCGGGTGCAAGGGCGACGATGGGGCAACTGGTGCTACGGGACAACAAGGTCAGCCAGGGCAGCAAGGCGCTCCCGGAACGCCGGGGCCGCAAGGTTCACCAGGACCACAAGGTTCACCAGGAGCACAAGGTTCGCCGGGACCACAAGGACCTCCGGGTTCACCAGGCGCGCAAGGTTCACCAGGACCGCAGGGCTCACCCGGTCCACAAGGAGAACCTGGGCCACAAGGCTCGCCTGGTCCGCAGGGCTCACCTGGTCCACAAGGTCCTCCAGGGACACCGGGCACCCAGGGTCCTCCGGGTGAGCAAGGTCCGCCGGGGACGAGCCAAGGCACCGTCAGCGGTCGGATCACCAATAGTCTCACTCACGGTGGCGTCGCCGGTGCATCGGTGACGTTCAGCCCGGCCGTCTCCGGTGCCAACATCTCGACCGGAGATGACGGCAGCTACTCAGTGCAGTTGCCGATCGGCGCATACACAATCACCGTCACCAAGACGAACTACACGTCAAAGACAACAACGGTTTCCGTGGTCGCGGGTACGAGCGCGACGGTTGACGTGGTACTGGTTCCGACCGCGCCGGTGGTGCTGAACACTTCGATGCAGGGGCAAGCACGGCCGGGCAGCACACTGACGGCTTCAGTGACCGTGACGCCGCTTGATGGATCGACCGTGCAGACGATCGCGTGGTCGCAAAACAACGGCGTCACCGTGACCCTCGGCACACCAACCGCCGCCACTACAACGGTGGAGGTACCCGGCAACGGTACGTTCAAGGACGAGTTGCTCCGGATCGTCGGCCAAGCCCAACTCGATCGGTTCGTGGTGCAAGGTCTCAACCCCTTCCAAGTGGATGAGGGCGGGCTGATCACGTTGACCGCGACCGTGACCACCTCGTCGGGTACGTACAAACAGCAAACGCAGATTCACACCGTACTGCTCTGGGAGCCCAATCCAGGGCTTCTGAACGTACCGATCGGAGTGCCGGTATTGTTGAATGGAAAGAATCTCGGCACGGACGCGATCTACGATTGGAACTTGGCACCGCCTGCGGGTTCTAGCGCGACCTTGGCCGATCCCGCGTCGCGCAATCCGTACTTCACGCCGGACGTTGCCGGTGTCTTCACCGTGCAGGTAACAGACAAGGCAATGAGTCCAGCGGCGCCGGTTACGCTCCAAATCAGTGCGGGCAAATGGCAAGGCGCGATCACCGGCCAAGACGCCGACGGCCGTCCACTCGCGGACGCGTGCACTGTGTGCCACAAGGCCGGCGGCATCGCGCCCGACATATTCCCCGAGTGGGCGCATTCCGGACACGCGGAGATCTTCACCAACAACTTCAACACACCGGGGCACTACACCACCGACTGTCTGACCTGCCACTCCGTCGGCTGGAATCCCAATGCCACCAACGGTGGAATCGACGACGCGCTGGGTTACCCGAACTTCCTCACTCAGTTCACTTCCAACGGCACCGACTTTGTGAGTAAGCCGGGCAACTGGACGAAGTTGTTGGCCACCATCCCCGATGTGGCCAAGCTCGCCAACGTCCAGTGCGAGAACTGCCACGGACCGAACGGGACAACGTTGCACTTCAACGGCCAAGTGGATGCGGCGCGCGTGAGCCTGTCCGCCGATGTGTGCGCGGTCTGTCACGGCGAACCCGCGCGACACGCCCGCTTCCAGCAATGGCAGGATAGTGGCCACTCGAACTATTCGCTCGCGCTCGATGAAGCGACGGTCGAAAACCGCGGCGCCACCGCGGGCCACTGCGGGCGTTGCCATTCGGCGCAGGGATTCCTCGAGTGGATCGATCAGGGAGACCTGACCAAAGTGATTCAAGGCGCCAACGGCAATGCCACCGTGCCCGAGCTCACCGCGCTGGGGCTGACGGAGAACACCGTCCATCCGCAGACCTGCACGACCTGCCACGATCCGCACGCGGAAGGCACGACCTCGGGCAAGCCGAACAACGCGACGGTTCGCATCATGGATAACACCTCGCTGCTACCGGCTGGCTTTGCCGCCTTGGGTGTCGGCCGCGGCGCCATTTGCATCACCTGCCACAACACGCGTAATGGTGCGCACAACGACGAGGTCGGCAAACCGACGAACTACACGGCCCCACACACGCCAGCGCAAGGCGACGTCCTCATGGGACAGAACGCCTACTTCGTGCCCATCGGTGTCCGTTCACCACACTCCTTCATCAAGGACACCTGCACGACCTGCCACATGGAGCTCACTCCACCGCCGGCGGAGTTCAGCTTCAGCGGCGCGGGCACGAATCACACCTTCACGCCGAGCTTGACGATCTGCGTGCAGTGCCACGGTGTCTTCGATGGTGGCACGCTACAGGAGAGCGCGGAGCTGGAGATCAAGGCCTTGGCCGCCACTATGTCGAAGTACCTGCTGGCGAAGATCACAGCGGCAGGGACGATCTTCATTCAGGATTACACGCCGCACACGCTCAACGGCGTCACCTACGATCTGAAGAGCGGAAAAGTACAGGTTGCGGCCAGCAACGTCGACGCGGTCGTCGAACCGACTGAGCCGCACGGGCAGCAGGGGTTCGTCGTGAAGTTCAAGAGTCTCGTGAACTTCACCTACAGCCCACCGGGGCAGACTTCACACACACTCAGCCTCACGCAAGCCGCGGTGCAGCTCGGTGACTTCACGACCGATGGAACGACCAAGGTGATCCCCGCGGACAACGTGCTGGTTCGAGCCGGCTGGAACTACTTCCTCATCCACGGCGACAACAGCAAGGGGGTCCACAATCCTTCGTTCACCTTCGGATCGCTCTCGGCCGCCAAAGCCGCACTCGAAGACGCGCTGGAAGTGGAGGTACCGCCAATCTGATCGAGGCACGTTCAGCGAGGACGTGAGGGGGGATTGCGTGTCGCGGAGTCGATCGTGGACTGCTCTCCTGTGTGTGTACACCGCTACGCTGCTCTTGGCGGGGTCCGTGCGCGCGCAGGAACTATCCGGCAATCTCGCCTTGCTCGGACAAGTTCGTGATGGCGACCAGACCCGTCGCACCGAGGTGCCGGTCGATCTCTACAGCAACCTCAGCGTGACCGGCTTGCGTCACGGCACTCGATTCGATTCGTTCGCCCGGCTGGAGCAAGACTTCGGCATCGATCAGGGCGCTTCTGATTTCTACGAAGGCGCGCTGCGCGTGCCGGGCGCGATCCCCGGTATCGACATGACCGTCGGGCGCCAGTTCTTGAGCGAGGGGCCAACCGGAGTGTACGTTGCCGACGCCGGCAAGGTGCGCATCGACCGCGGCTGGCCGGTGTCTTTCACGCTGTTTGGCGGTGCGCCGCGCTACTTCGAGCCGACTTACTCCACCAACATCATTTCACAAGAAGAAGCGATCTGGGGGGGCAGCGTCCGCGTCGCGCAGTGGAAGAGCACGCAGTTGTCGCTTGGGTACTTCGGGCAGGCGCGCGAAGATCACGTGTTGCGTCACCTCGTCACCAGCACGGCCAGCCGCGTCTTCACCGAGTTGCCCGGCGTGCCCAGGTTCTACGGATCGATGGCCTACGATGTCGATCATTGGAACTTCGACGAGGGCACGGGCGGTTTCGATGTCTTCTGGACGCCGCGTCTCAAGTTCAACGTCGAGGGCACGTACTACAAGCCGCAGGACCACGAGCACACCGTGCCGAACAGCAACCTCAACCGACGCGAAGACGCGCTCTTCGAGGTGTTCGCGGCCAGCGCCCTCACCCAGTGGCGTGCCGGGATCTCGCACACGCTCACCGCGACGCTGTCGCACTTCGTCGACTACTCGTTCCAACACTACGATCACATCGAGAGCACGCAAATCGAGAACTCGCACATCGCCAGCTCCGGCCTGGTATGGCTCCCCGGTGGCGATGGGCTCGAAACCGTGCGCGTCCAGTACTATGTCATCAGCAGCGATGCGGGTAACGTCAACGGCGGCAAGATCTCCTACCAAAGCCGCGTGTACCAAGACCTCTGGTTGCGATCGATGTTCGACGCGACGGGCTACGACAAGGAGCGCAATCAGTCAGGGACGGCGCTCAGCGGACTACTCGGCGTCGGCTTCGTCATCCTGCCCGGCCTCACGAGCGAGGTGAACTTCGAAGGCATCCACAACAACCGCTTCGCCGAGGAGTTCCGCTTCGGATTCTTCATCACCTACAACTTCCGCCACAGTCTGAAGCGCGGGGAGCAGAAAGGAGCGGCCTCGTGACGCGGCGTCTGACGGTTTGCCTGCTAGCGCCGCTCGCGGCCGGATTCTTCGTGGCGGCTTGCCGGCAATATTTGCCATCGAATCGGTTGCTGCAGAAGCGCGCCAGCCCGGCCGCTCCGTCCACGGCCGACGCGCGCAACAAGTTCGATCACGCTCGCCACACTAAAGCGCTAACCAAGGCGCAGGTGACCTGTGCCGACTGCCATCGCTTCGATGCGCTGGTCGACAGTGGCAGTGAGCCGCTCGCCCGCGAGTTGTCGGCGCACGCGCAGTACCCTGGCAGCGGCGCATGCCATTTCTGCCATGGCCCGAGCGAGACGCGGAACCCGGCCGCCCCTGACACGTGCACCAGCTGTCATCAAAACCTGGCGGCGCTCCGGCCCGCCGATCACGATGTGGCCTGGGAGCGCGTGCATGGACGGGCCGCACAGGTGAACTCGGCGCCGTGCGAAACCTGTCACCGACAAGCCGAGTGCATCGATTGCCACGAGCGCCGCGACACCATTCAGATGCGCATGCACGATCGGAATTTCCGTTCTTTCCACGGCATCGAGGCCACCGCCAATCCGATGCGCTGCAGCAGTTGCCATCGCGAGGATTTCTGCATCCGCTGCCACGAGCGGGGACAGTCATGAATTGGGCTCAACTCAGACATTGGCTAGTTCCTTCGCGGCAGCTTGGCACAACAGAGGCCCTCGATGCGTTCGCTCCGCGAACTACTCGGGCAAACGGGTTTTGCAATCGCGTGACAAGCAAACCGCTTCCCCGAGTAGCCGCACTGAGTAGAAGCCGAAGGCTTCGTATCGAAGGGCGGTGTATCGAGGGGCTACTCCGCATACGAGAGTCTTTGCATTTGAATCAGCGGCAACCTCGGGTGGTCCAGCCATGGCTGGTCGCGCTCACCGCCGCGGCGATCACCGGCTGCGGAAACTCTGGCGCTATGCAAGGCGAGAACTACGGCAACCTGCTCGACTCGCCGGCCGGTCTCGTCGTGGTTCAGGAAGAGCATCCGACGGGCTGGGGGCGCCCCGACTGCTTTGCCTGCCACAACATCATGGACATTCACACCGTCAACCGCACCGGGTTGCCGACGTGCAGCGCGACGATCACGCAGGATTGCCTCAACCTGTCGGAGATCCAAGCCATCGTCAGCAGCCAGCTCGAATCGAGCTGCGTCATGTGTCACGGCAACAACGGAGTGAATCAGTGATGCGCATCGGCGTGTTGTGGCTTCTCTGTTCGTTGAGCGTCGCGGCGGTCGCCGGCGCCGGCGAGGATGCGGCGAGCCCGCATCACATGATTGGGCCCGATGGCCAGGCCGAGATGGAAAAGTGCAGCCTCTGTCACAACGAAGACCTGTCGCTGCAGCGTTCGAAGGTCGAGACCTGTACGCTCTGCCATCCGATCACCGTGCACAGCGGCGCCAACGAACACTTGCGAGCCGATGCGGCCGCGGTCGCCAAGCGGGTACCCGCACCGAAGGAAGGTGAGACCGCATTGCCGCTCACCGAGGACGGGCGGATCTACTGCGGCACGTGCCACGTCTTCCACGATCCGGCGATCAGCCAGGAAACAACCGTACCCAGCGCCTGGGTGCCGGCGCCGAGTGGTCTGCCAGAGTCGGTTCGCGGCTCGATCACCAAGCGTTGGGAGGCGGCCGCCGCAGCGCGCGGCGAATCCCGTGTCGACGCGAAGTTCACCAGCCAGGGGACGCAGCGGCTGCGCTTGCCGGTGGACGACGGCAGTCTCTGCCGTCATTGCCACGAGTATTCGAAATGAGCGTTCGACCATTCACGATCGCCGCCGCACTGTGCGCGTTGCTCGCCGTCGGCTGCGGCGATGTCGGCGCGCCGCAGTACAGTGGGGGACCGTCAGCGGGTGCCGCGGCGTACGGCCAATGCGCGCTCTGTCACGTTGCGTTGGCGGATCACATGGCCGGCACCGGCGGCCACGAGAGTCTCAACCTCAAATGTGAAACCTGCCACGCGAATCTCGAACCCGGCGAATTCGGTCCGGGCCATCGCAGCATCCCCGCCTGTGCCGATTGTCACAGCGTCGAACACACGCATCACGACCCCGCGGCGGGGACGGCGCAGCAGTGCCAGGTCTGTCACGCGCCGCATGGCAGCGACAACATCAAGCTCATCCGCGAATTGATTCAGACAACGACGGGCCCTATTCGGCCGGTCACGTTCACAAGCGAAAACGGAGTAGGCAACGGGGGCTTTGCCAGTGCGAGCAACCCAGGCAGCGGCGTATGCGAAATCTGCCACACGACGACACGCTTCTACCGCGCGGACGGCATCGACCAGCCGCACTTCACCCTGCCCTGCATCACCTGCCACACCCACGCCAGCGGCTTCGCGACTCCATTGGCTCCTGCGACGCAAACGCCGACCACTACGCGCACAGCGACGCGTACCAGAACCTTCACACCGACGAGCACTGCAACCGAGACCCCGACCGTGACACCGAGTTTCACTGAATCGCCCACGCCCACTGAAACCGCGAGTCCGACGCCGACCGGCCCCAGTCCGACTCCGAGCGCAACACCGACCGGACCGAGCCCGACACCGACCAACACGCCAACCGCGACCACCACGCCGACACCCAGCGCCACGCCGAGCCCAACCGCAAGCAACACGCCGATCGTCTTGCGGGCGGTGCGTGTCAGCGCAGCGCCGTCTGGCATCGACGACCCGCTCTGGGACGGCGTGCCCCCCTTGCGCCCGAATCTCGAAAACGTTTCGACGCAACTGCTCTATGGCGACGGTCAGCTCAACATGACTCAGACCTACAACGGCGTGAGCGAGTTCAATGGCGGAGACCCGGCCGGCCTTGATCTGCGAGCCGTGCATGACGGCACCACGATCTACATCTTGGCGCAATGGAACGATGCGACCTTCAACGTCGATCGGCGGCGCTGGTTGTTCAACGGCCCCGGCGACCCGCTCAAGCCAAGTGAGTCGGCGATCGGATGGACGTCGCAGAAGAACGAAGACCGCATCGCGTTCGCCTTCGAGATCACGCCGGCGCAAAGCGAGTTCGGCACCTTCGCGCAGGTTGGTTGTGCCGCCTCCTGCCACAACACCGCCGCGGTAGGCGGACCTGATATGCGTCCGGCATCAGGCGCGGTGGACATGTGGCACTGGAAGACCGCGCGCTCCGAGCCCTTGGGGTACGTGGACGATCAGCTATCCACCGCCGACCAGGGTCTCGCGGATGATGCCGGTACGCCGATCGAGAACCGCAACGGTGCCGCAGCGGACAACAACCGTTCCGGGCCGGCGACCGAATGGGACGGTACCACGCAAGCGCTCACGCGCTGGGACGGCCAAATGATCGCCCTCGATCCCGCCTACTTCATCCTCGAAGGTCATCGCCGGCCGTTCACGGGCGATGCCGCCGCGGGGGATGTGGTGTACCAGGCGAACTGCGCGCTGTGTCACGGCAGCAAGGGCGAAGGCGGGATTGGGCCGGCCTTCACCGACATCGCCATCACGCGCATCCCACCCGCTGAACTGTACGCCGACAGCGCCGCTCCGGCGCATCCAGGCGCAAGCATCTTCAACAGCCTGAGCGCGCAACAGCAGACCGATGTGCTGGCGCGAGTCCGCGGCTTCGCCGGCGTGCCGGGGTACTTCCTCACTCCTCCCAGTGGCAGCGTCGCGGACGTGCGAACGCAATCAGACGTGAGCGTCAACCTGATCACCAACACCGATCGAACGCAGTATCGGCTGCTGACGATTCGCCCGCTCAACACCGGCCACGACGACGATACGCAGTTCACGCCGGGCAGCCAGTATCCGTTCGGTGTAGCGCTGATGGACGATGACGGGCGCAACCACATCGGCTCCAAGAAAGAAACCCTGGCGTTGGATCCGTGAGAGCGTGTGCGGCGATGCGATTGCCCCCATCCGTTCACAACCGAGTCAGCTATCTCGGCGCTGCGCTCGCCGCACTCGAAGTCCTGCTGTTTGTCTTCTTGCTGGTGCTGGATGCCGTGAGCGGCGCGGAGCGCGCCCCGTACGCCGGGCTCGTCATCTATGTCGTCATCCCCGCGCTCCTGTTGCTTGGCTTGGTTCTCATTCCGATTGGAATGTTCTTCGAATGGCGGCGCGTGCGGCACACCGGCAGACGCTCGGTGGTCCGCTTTCCGATCGTCGATCTGAACCAGGCGGCGCAGCGCAACGCATTGCTGATTTTCTCCGGCGGCTCGATTCTCCTGCTCTTCTGCTCCGCATTTGGCAGCTTCCAAGCCTACGAAGCCACCGAGTCGGTGGCGTTCTGCGGCACGCTCTGCCACTCGGCGATGTCACCGGAGTTCACGACCTACCAGCACTCGCCGCACGCCCGCGTGCGGTGCGTCGATTGCCACGTCGGCCCCGGCGCCGATTGGTACCTGAAGGCGAAGCTGACCGGCCTCCATCAACTCTACGCGGTGGCTTTCGACAAGTACCCGCGTCCGATTCCAGCACCGATTGCGAGCTTGCGACCCGCGCAGGACACCTGTGAACAGTGCCACTGGCCGAAGCAATTCTTCAGTTCGAAAGGCAGACGACTGACTTACTTCTTGCCCGACGAGTCGAACTCGCGCTGGGAAGTGAATCTCCTCGTCAAAATTGGCGGCGGCAGCCGCATTGGCGGACAAGGCGAGGGGATCCATTGGCACATGAACCTCTCTAACCGAGTCGAATACATCGCCACCGACGAGCGACGACAAGAGATTCCCTGGGTGCGGATTACCGATTCGAAGACCGGCCACCAAACCGTCTACACGTCCACAGAGAAGCCGCTCGCGGATACGGAGGTCGCAGCCGCAACCTTGCACCGAATGGATTGCATGGACTGTCACAACCGGCCCGCACACCACTACCGCTCGCCGGCACAGGCGCTTAACCTGGCACTTGCCGGCGGCACCATCGATTCCACCCTGCCCTTCATCAAGAAAACCGGCGTGGAGCTCTTAGCGGCGACGTACGACTCGACCGAGGCCGCTATGACAGGGATCGAGCAGGGGCTCGCAAAATTCTACCGAGAAAAATACCCCGAGCTACTCGCAACACGACGTGAGCTGATAAGCGGCGCGGCCACCGAGCTACAGCATTTGTATCGCGACAACGTTTTCCCGCAGATGAAGGCGCGCTGGGACGCGTATCCCGACAACGTCGGGCATCTGATCTTCTCTGGTTGCTTCCGCTGCCACGATGGCCAGCATCAGAGCGCCGACGGCAAGGTGCTCAGTAAGGACTGCGCCACGTGTCACACGATCACCGCACAGGGAAAACCGCAGGCGATGGCGTTCGCGGAGGATCTGAAAGGTCTGACCTTTGAACATCCCGAGGACATCGGCGGGGCATGGCAGGAGATGAAGTGCGCCGACTGCCACACCGGCCAGGCACCGTAGACTCAGCGCTTGGCGTCGAGACGCAGGTGACGAAGGAGTCGATTGATGGATAGCGAACTCGATCGCGGAGAGCTCTCGCGGCGCAACCTGCTCGATCTCCTGCTCTCCGGGAGCCTGTTGTCATTCGCCGCCGCCGTGTTCTATCCGGTGTTGCGCTACATCACGCCGCCGCCGGTGAGCGAAGTGACCACCACGAGCGTGGTGGCCGCCAAGGTATCCGAGATCGCGCCCAACACGGGCAAAGTCTTCCGCTTCGGATCGCGGCCGGGGATTCTGGTTCAAACGGCGAGCGGCGAATGGCGCGCGTTCAGCGCGGTGTGTACTCACCTCCAGTGCACGGTCCAGTACCGGGCCGATTTGGAACACATCTGGTGCGCTTGCCACAACGGACACTTTGACCTGAGCGGAAAGAATGTCGCCGGGCCGCCACCGCGGCCACTGGATCAGTTCAACGCCACCGTGAAGGGAGACGAGGTTATTGTCACCCTCAAGACGTAGCCCGCAACGCCCGCTCGTTGCGTGGTTCGACGAACGCCTCGGCCTCAGCGCGGCGCTCGACTTCCTGCGCCAGAAGACGGTGCCCCATCATCGCTCGTCGGTCTGGTACTACTTCGGCGGGGTCAGCCTGTTCCTGTTCGGCGTTCAGGTCGCGACCGGCCTATTGCTCCTGATCTACTACAAGCCCACGCCCGAGGCCGGTTTCGAGAGCGTGCGCTTCATCGTCGCACAGGTGCCGTTCGGTTGGTTGATCCGCTCGCTCCACAGTTGGTCGGCGAATCTGATGGTGCTGACCGTCTTCGTCCACCTCTTCAGCGTCTACTTCATGAAGGCGTATCGCCCACCGCGCGAGCTGACGTGGCTGACTGGGTTTGGACTGCTCGGTCTGACGTTGGCCTTTGGCTTCTCCGGTTATCTCCTCCCGTGGAACGAGTTGGCGCTCTTCGCCACCAAGGTCGGTACCGATATCGTCGGCTCCGTTCCCGCGGTCGGGCACGTATTGTTGCGCTACGTGCGGGGCGGTGACGAGGTGAGCGGTGCCACGCTCACGCGTTTCTTCGGCTGGCATGTGGCGCTGCTGCCGGCGCTATTCACGGGTCTATTGGGCGTGCACCTGTTGCTCGTGCAGCGGCTTGGCATGAGCGCGCCCTTGCGGCCAACGGCGGAAACGCGCGGGATGCCGTTCTTCCCCGGCTTCATCATTCGCGATGCGATCTTGTGGCTCGGCGTACTCGGAGTGTTGTTATCGCTGTGCACATTCATGCCATGGGAGCTGGGTGTAAAGGCGGACCCCTTCGCATCGGCGCCGGCAGGCATTCGACCCGAGTGGTACTTCACGTTCCTGTCGCAGTCACTCAAGTACATCCCCAGCAACGTCCTCGGAATCGATGGTGAGGTGGTCGGCATCACGGCGTCCGGGCTCGGCGGTCTGTTCTTCTTGTTGGTTCCGTTTCTCGACCGCCGCGCGGCCCGCGGCCAATCGAGTCCGCTGTTCACTGCAATCGGCGTCCTGGTGTTGCTGTACATGGCCACGATGACGGCGCTCGCATACCTGAAGCCGTACTGAAGGGGGCATGGTGATGCGACGAATCACAACGGTCCTCGCCCTCCTCACCGTTGTCGCAGGCGTCGCGCGAGCGGAGGAGAAGGTCGATTTGTGCGTGGCCTGTCATGCCGTATTGCCGGAGCAACTCGGCGCCCCGGTCGCGGGCATGCAGCAAGACGTGCACGCCCAATACGGCTTTTCGTGCGCTGACTGTCACGGTGGAGATCCCAGCGACATGGACCTCGCCGCGATGGCCCCCGAACGTGGCTTTCGCGGCAAGCCAACCCCGGGAGACGTGCCCAATCTGTGCGGGCGTTGCCACAGCGACGCTGAATTCATGCGGCGTTACAATCCAGCGCTGCCGACCAATCAACGCGAACGTTACTGGACCAGCGTGCACGGCAAACGACTCGCTGCGGGCGACACCAAAGTCGCCACCTGCACCAGTTGCCACGGCGTGCATGGCATCAAAGCCGGCCGGCAAGCGGACTCACCGGTCTATCGCGCCAACGTGCCGTCGACGTGTGGCCACTGCCACTCGAAGCCAGACTACATGGCGGGCTACGACATCCCCACGGACCAAGAAGAGCGCTATCGCCGCAGCGTGCACGGCGAGCTGTTACTGCACAAGCGCGATTTGTCGGCGCCGACCTGCACCACCTGCCACGACAACCACGGCGCCTCGCCGCCGGGGCTCACTTCGATCGCCGAAGTCTGCGGCCAGTGCCACGTGAACAACAGTACGTTCTTCATCGCGAGCCCTCACAAGCCCGCCTTCGATCAATTGCAATTGCCCGAGTGCGTGACCTGTCACAGCAATCATGAGGTGCGCCGGACCAGCGACGCCATGCTCGGCGTGACCGACGACGCGCTCTGCAGCCAATGCCACGCGAGCGACTCGAAAGGATACGTCGCCGCTCGGGACATGAGACAGACGATCGATCACTTGAAGGATGCGATGCAGACGGCTGATGCGACGTTGCACCACGCCGAGGAACTCGGGATGGAGGTCGGCGACGCACGCTACGAGTTCCACAATACCGGCGCGCTGCTCATTCAAGCGCGCACCAGCATCCACCGTTTTTCGGCGCCCTATGTGCAAGAAGTCGCCGCCCCGGGTTTCGAGCTGGCCCAGCGCACTGAGCGCATCGCGGCGGCCGCCGCCGCTGAAGCCCAATCGCGCCGGCGCCATCTGCTCGCGCCCTTGGCGATTCTCGGCGCGTTGATGATCCTGCTCGCGGTGAAGCTGCGCCGCATCGAGAAGGGAACCAACGGCAATACCCCGCGGTAGACCGGTCCGCACAGAGCGGCCCCCTACGAAGATCGGAAGCTGGTTTCCACCAGCTGCCCCGGTTCTTGTAGGGGCGACGCATGCGTCGCCCGCTCATTGACGTGTCCACTGCGGAGACGACGGAGGGCGATGCATGCATCGCCCCTACGGTTCGGAGAAGATCGCATGTTACTGACGTTTGCGAGACGCGACACTACGTGGCGGCTCCCTCGGAAACCGGGGACGGCTGCTCGCCTGCAACCGACTTCAGCATCCGCGTGCCGCGCCCGTAGAGTGTTTCGAGATACTCGATGATGTCGTCCGACTCGTACAGCTCCCGGCCGGTATTGGGATCGACGAGATACGGCACTTGCATCTTGCCGGCGCGCTGCACGAGGTCTGCGCGCTTCGGGCTGCCTTTGGGGAGATTGCGGATGATATGTTCGAGATCCAACTCGCTGAGTACCTCGCGCACCTTGCGACAGTACGGCGAGCCTTCCATGTTGTAGAGCGTGAGCGCCTCGAGACGCTGCCGCCGCGGCAGACTGCGACAGCGTGACCCGCGACCGGCGCGCACGGCGCTCGCGACAAATGATCCGAGATTGTCGATCACACTCGGGATCGGCAACGACCAGCCGGCGCGCGTACCCGCACCGTAAGTCTGGTTGAGATACGCATCGATGTCGTCCGACTCGTACATACTGGTGCCGGTGTTCGGATCGACAAGATACGGCGCTTGTACCTTTCCCCCGATCCGCTTGAGCGCATCACGCCGTAAACTGCCGTGCGCGACCGGGTGGACGACGTAGTCGAGATCCAGCTCGCAGAGCACTTCGCGAACCTTGCGGCAGTACGGACACCCTTCGAACTCATAGAGTTCGAGCATCTGCGCTGGCTCGGGACGCCGCTCGGCAGTCACCCGCGGCGTCAGGCCGCGACCCAGGCGCACGATGGTGGCCGCAAAACTCGAAACGTCGTTGACTAAGCTCATTGGCGCCTCCCTCAAAGCTGCCGGCACCCTACCGCCTTCCGCGACATCCCGAAAGCGAAGGGTGTTCCGCTTACTGCGACACGCGGTGTTACCGGACTTTGCGAGACGCAACCCTAGTCGGCGCCGACGCGGTCGTGATCAGTGACATGGCAGCGCGCCAGGGCTTGTTGCGCCCGCAGGATGGCTCGCCTTCCCAGCGAGATCGACCCGCTAACCGGTGACTCGTTCACGCCGAGACACCACGCGTTCAGATTTCCCGTGTCGCCGAGAGCGTTGTCCGAAACCGTGAGGCGCCACGCGCCGGCGGCGTCCTCGCCATCAAAGACACTCAGCGGGTTGTTCGGGATGAAGTCACCGCTGATCGCCGGGAAGGCGTCGGAACATTCGTCTTCGACCGCGGTCGGCGCCTCGTCGTCGAGCACGGCGACGATGTCCGCACCGCCACACCCGTCCGGCGGAAGAGCCGGCAGTCCTGGACGATCGATGAGTACCGCACTTGTGCCCGTGTCGACGTGAGTGAGCCGCACGACGAGATCACCAACCCAGTCGTGCGAGATGTCGACCAACACGTTCAGATCGGTGATGCCGGCGCCGTTGGCGATGACGATGTCGGAGGCAATCCCGCTCGCGCTATTGTCCGGAATCGCGTCAGGATCGACCAGCGTATCGCATTGCGTGAATCGGTCGGCAGGCGGCGTCGGCGTTGGCGTCGGCTGCGGTGGCACGTCCGGTCCGTTGGCCTCGAGGCACCAACGGATCAGGACGCCGACATCGCCGGTGGCTTCGTCGGCGACCGTCAGCCGCCATTGTCCGGCCAAGTGCTCGCCATCGAAGGCGCTGAGGGAAGCGGACGGCCGCAGGCGGCCGCCGATGCCGGGAGGAGAGAAGTTGCACGCGTCTTCCGCCAACGCTCCCGCCTCGTCGTCCAGAATCGTGTCGACATTCTCCGCACCGCAGCCATCGTCACTCGTCGGTTTTCCCGGTCGATCGAGCAGGACGACACGTGTTCCGGTGTCCACGTGCGTCAGCGACACCACGAGGTCACCCACCCACGTATGTTCGATCTCAAGGCGAACGTTGAGATCGGTGATGAGCGCCGTGTCGCTCAGCGTGAGCGTGTCGTTGATTCCGGTCGCGCTGCCGTCGGGAATCGCGAGCGGAGTCGCCGGCATGCTGCACGCGAGAGAGACCGTCGGTGTCTTGGTCGGAGTGAGCGTGGCCCGGGTCGCCGTGCCGGTCGCCGTCTTCGTCGGCGTTGATGTTTTGCCCACGAACGTGGCGGTGCGGGTTGGCGAGTTCGTCGCGGTCGCTGTCTGTGTGACTGTCGGCGTCGCCGTGCGCATGCTGGTCGGCACGGGCGTAGAGGTCGCCAACACAGTGCTCGTCGCGGTCGGCGTTTCCGTCGGCAACGGCGCAACGAGGGCGAACAGCGCGCCGCACGCAAACGCGTTCGATGCGGTCGCGCCGAGATCGGCGCCGTTGATGTCCCCATCCTCGTTTGCGTCCATCAGCGGGTGTTGCCGGCCGCCGGCGAGCCCCATGCTCGTGGCGGTCAAGTCCGCAGCCGAGACGCGGCCGTCGCGGTTGCTGTCGCCGGGGATCGCGCTCGGCGGTTGATTTCCGAAATCCTTGTCGCTCACGCCGCCGCTGCTCGTGATATCGAGGTCGTAGGTTCCATGCCCGAGGGGGAAAGTCTGGCGGTAGCCACACTGCATCAGTTCGCGCAGCACGTGCCGGCCCGCGGTGAGCCCTTGAAAGAGATAGCGGCCGTCCGCGCCGGTCACGACACGGGCTTCACCCTCATCGAGGTGTCCGTTCTCGTTGTCGTCGGTGAAGATCGTCCAGCCGGCGAGGCCGGGATCGGTGGAGTCTCTCCGCGCGTTATCATCGCGATCCTCGAACGCCGCGCCGGGCACGTTGCCGAGGCGGAAGTTGCCGAAGTCGAGGAACTGGAACGACTGCCCCGCCGCGAGGCGGCGAGGTGCCTGCGCCGGATGGCCAGCGCGCGGCATCATCATCTCGTCACCTTCGACGACGATGTCGGGCGGGTCGGCGCTGGTCTGCACCCAGCCGGGCTGCGGCACCTCGCGCACACGATAGAATCCGGCGCCGACAACGAAGGCGTACACACCGCTCTCGTCGGTGAACTTGCACTCCTCTTCCGCCTTGGCGTCGCAGACTCCGTCGCCGCTGCGTGCGTTGTTGAGCACGCCGTCGAGGTTGTCGTCGAGGAAGATGACCCAGCCGCGCAGGCGCGGCTCGCCGACATCGCGCTGGCCGTTGCCGTTCACGTCTTCGTACTTCATGCCGGTGAGGATGCTGGCAGGTGTTGGAGTCGCGGTCGGTGTCGGAGTTGGCGTCTCCGTTTCGGTCGGGGTCTCGGTCTCCTCGGGCGTCTCCGTGGGTGTTTCGGTGAGCTCGTCGGGTGTATGCGTCGGCGTCGGGGACTCGGTGCGTGTCGGCGTCGGGAGCTGGCGGTTCCCGAAGTTGACTTCGTAGCGCCCATCGCTCACCAGCGCGCCGGTGGTAGCATCGGGAAAATCGCGCGGGCCACCGCCAAACGGAAAGGTCTGTACCCAGCCCTCTTGATGAACCTCGCGTACCTGCGCCTGTCCCGGACCTTTGAAGATGCCCAGTGGCAAACGGAAGAAATAGTCGCCATCGACGTCCGTGACGGCGCGGCGCACGCGGCCGAAGGTATCGACGAACTCGATCTTCCAGTTGGGTAGACCGGGTTCACCGGCATCCTGCATACCGTTGCCGTTGCGGTCGTCGAACTTGCGCCCGAGGATCTTGATGTCGTGGAAGTTGCCGAAGTTGACCGTCAATGATTGCCCGCTGCGCACCGGTACTTGCGGAACGTCGTTGGGCAACACGCCGTTGGCCGGAAACGTGGGCGTCCAGCCGGTCTGCGTCACTTCGCGGATGACGTAATCCTGGTCTCCCTGCAACGAGTCGAGGGAAATCGAGATCTCATAGCGGCCATCCGGATCCGTGGTAGCGCGATGCACCTTCCCGAAGGTATCGATGTACTCGATCTGCCAGCCGAACAGCCCTGGCTCATCGGGGCCCATGAGACCGTCGCCATCGCGATCGTGGAACTTGATGCCCGTGAGTTTCATGTCGCGGAAATTGCCGAAGCTCACGGCGATCGCGGCGGTCGTGGCGATCGGATAGCCTTCGGGGGGATTGGGAGACTGGCCGCTGAAGCTCCATCCCTCTTGCGGCACCTCCCCGACCTGAAAGGTCTTAGTCTCCTTCGGGAAGCGCTCCTTCGGCACGATGATGACGCAACTGCCCGTGCCGTCGGTGATGCAGGTGGCGACCTCGGCGCCGTAGGCGTCGAGGACAGCGATCTCCCAGCCGGCGAGTTCCTTCTCGTCGCCGTCGTAGTGACCGTTGCCGTTCTCGTCATCGTACTTGAAGGGCAGCACGACGATGTCGTCACCGCTGACGCGAACTTCTTCGACGTCCGCTGGGTCGCTCCCGGGCCCGGTGAGGAAGGGCAGGCACACGTCGACGCGGATCTGACCGTTCCCGCGCTTGAGCCCGGTCGTGGTGGCGGCGCTCTGGTCGATGGTGACGACCGAATCCGGCGGGAACGTCGACTGCCACTTGGTCACGAACGGAATGTTGGGAATCCTCGTCTGCAAGCGCAGCTGGGTCACGGTGATCGTTCCCTGGAAGGGATTGTAGGTGAGCTGGATCTGGAAGTAGACGTTGCCGCCGCGGTAGGTGTTGCGATCGCCTTCCAGCACCGCTCCTGGCGGCACCACGATGTTGATGGGTACGCCGATGTCGGCCAGAATCTTGTCGAGTCCGGGGATGAGTCCCTCGATCTTCTGGCGAAACTTCGTAGCCGTGTCGCCGGTGAGATTGACCGGATCGAAGGCGAGGACCTGCGGCGGGCCGCTGGCCGCGACCGCGGTCAGCATGGCGACCGCATGCGGCGTGCGGTTGCCGCCGAGCGGCACCGTGATGGGGCTTTCGAAGCCGCCGGGCTCGTTGCGGATCTCGACCTTGTCGAGCTGGGGGCCGACGATGACGAGCACCGAATCATCGGCTTTGCCGAGGCAGAGCTTCTCGAGGTTGAGCGTCGCCTGCACGGCCGAGAGCCCGGGATTCTTGGCGGTGACGACGCCGCGGAAGAAGGGCTTGTTGACCGTGATGCCGTCCGTGACGGAGATGACGTTGTCCTCGGTCTGCGTGCGCCCGCTCGCCTCTTCCGAATCCATCGCCGCCTTCGAGCTCACCTCGAAATCGAGGAACTGACTGGCGATGTACGGCACGCCCTTCTCGACCGCCTTGGCGAGAACGCCGAGCGGGCCCGTCGCGGACGGGATGGCACCGATCACCGCTTGGATTGCGGTGATCAGGTTGACGTCCTCGATGATGCCGCCGAAGAAGTCGAACCTGATGCTCTTCACGCGCACGAAGCCCTCGCTGCCGATGAAGTCGGCTTCGCCGTTGCACAGTGGCCCGTGGCTGAAGAGAATCATGGGCGGATCGGCGACCTCCTTGCCGAGCGCATCGGTGATGGCGCCGGATACGAAGTTGAGGGGCGAGACCGGCTCGATCTCGAGTCCGGTCTGCTCCGCGAGCTTCATGCCCGAGATCACCAAGGCGATATTGGTGCTGGCCACTTCGACGCCGTTGCGCATGCGCACGGCGCGCAGCACGTTGACGCCGAGGCCTTCTTCGCCAGGCGTGAACTGCACGGTGGTGCCGCCGGCGCCCTGCACCACATCGAGCTTTGCCGTCTTCACCACCGGTGCCGTCTCGCCTTCTTTCAACTCCACCACTTTCTGGACGAACTTCTTGAGAGCGGCGTCGAGAACCTTGGGCGCGACGGTGCCCCGAACCCATTGGTACTCGATGTCCGGATCGTTGCTGACGTCGTGTCCGTTGCTGTCAGTCACTTGAATCGGTACCGGCGCGTTGTCGCACAGCCCCTTACCGAGGATGAGATACGGGCGCAGGGTGATCGCCAGCTTGCAGGTTTTCGGGCAACCGTCACCGTCCAGTTGATTGCCGTCGTCGCAGTTTTCGTTGAAGGGCGGCTTGTCGTCGAGCACGTGGTCGCCGCACTTCGGCAGGACGCAGAGCACGCGACAGGTGTTCGGTTCGGTGTCGCTGTTACGCGCGCCGGCGTCACATTCCTCGCCGGGATCGACGTGGCCGTCGCCGCACAGCACCGGGGTGGGCGTCGGCGTGGAACTTGGTGTCGGTGAGGTGGTGCGGGTCTTCGTGCGGGTCCCCGTCAGCGTGCTCGTCACAGTGACCGTCTGCGTCGGCGTCCGCGTTCGTGTCACTGATGGTGTCCACGTCACGGTAACCGTGAACGTCTGTGTCGGCGTGATAGTGCGCGTCGGGGTGAGGGTATGCGTGCGGGTCGGCGTGAGCGTGACCGTCGCCGTTGGGCCGACGTTGTTCGGGGCGATCTTGCTGACGAACACATCGTCGCCGCCACTGTTGTCCTGCGTCGGAAGGCCGGCGCGAGGAAAGTCCGTCGATGACGAGTTGCCGACGACGTACGCGTTCCCCGCCGCGTCGATGGCGATGCCGTTTCCGAAGTCGGTGCCGTTGCCGCCGAGATAGGTCGAGAAGAGTAGATCCGCATGGCTGTGTCCTTCCGGCCGGACCCAGCTCACGAAGGCGGCGCTGCCGCAGATACTGAGCATGCCGCCGACGACGCAGTCGGCACCCTGGATCGCCTCCTGCACCGGAAAGTCCGGCCAGACGGTCTGGCCGGTGACGTAGGCAACGCCATCGGACCGAACGGCGATCCCGCGCACTTGGCCTGCGCCCAGGTAGGTCGAGTAGAGCAATGCCGACCCGGTCTCGTTGAGAACGGCGAGGAAGGTTGTTGGAACCGCAAATCCACCGACGATGTGAGGGGCGACGGTGTTGAAGGGCATCGCTGGCGGGGGCGGGAATGGCAGGTCGACAGAACTGGTCGAACCGGCAATGTAGGCCCGCCCAGTTGGCCCGACCCCGATCCGAAGGTAGTTGCCTTCGAACTCGCTGCCCGTACCGCCGTAGAGAGTCGAGTAGACCGGCGCGCCGGACGGGCTCAGCTTCACGACGAACGCGTCCGCCTTACCCTGCGTGCCGGCCACATGGGTCTGAAAGCTCCCCATGGTGGTCGCAAAGTCGATCGAGTTCGTAATGCCCGACGCGTACACATTGGGCGGTGTCTGCGCATCGACGGCGACGCCATAGACCTCGTCGTCGAGCCCTCCGCTGACGTACGTCGCCCAGAGCGTCGCGCCGTCCGGCCCGAGCTTGGCGACGAAGCCATCCGGGGGAGGGGACGTGTCGTCGTTCTCGCCAATGCGCTGCGGCTGCCACGCGCCACCGGTGGTCGGAAAGTTGCCGTGGGGGTAGGTGATGCCGCCGACGTAGGCGTTGCCGGAGCCGTCGACCGCGATGGCGAATCCCTTATCGAGCTCGGTGCCGCCGAGCAGGCGCGAGTAGACGATGCTGTCTCCGGCGGGGCTCAGTTTGACCACGAAGACGTCATCGTAGCCTTTGCCTTTGTCCTGCCCGGGGAAGTCCGTGGCGCAGACCCATCCGGTCACATACGCACTGCCGGCCGCATCGACCGCGATGCTTTCGCCGAACGCTTCTACCGAGAACACGCATCCCTTGGCTCCATTGAGCATCGTTTGGTAGACGAGATGATCGCCCGCCGGATTGAGCTTAGCGACGAACGCGACGTTGTGGGAGTTGTTTGGGTCCGGGCCGATCGGCGTCGTTCCGGTGATGTAGGCATTGCCCTGCGTATCGACGACGATACCGGCGCCGACGTCGAAGTGGGCGCCGCCGAAATAGTAGCCCGAGTAGATCAACACAGGGTCGATGACGAGCGGCTGCGTGGGATCATAAGCGCCGAGCGCGAATGCGATCTCGGTTCGTCCTGAATCGGCAGCGGTGCTCGTCGGATCGAGTGCGGCCGCGGCGAGAACGAATCGCGCCGCAACCGGACGACGGGTGCCACTGATGTCCTGGTACGCCACCGGAGCCTTGAAGGTGAGGTCGCCGTCGGCGAGATGGAGGACGAGGTTGCCGGTGTCGTCGATGCGCACGACTCCGGCGGTCGCTTCAGAGCCCACGCCATCGACGACGGAGAGTCGGATCCGTCGCGGATCGGCGCCGGGCGCGACGACGAAGTCATACTCGAGTTGTCGCTGGTTGCCGTAGAAGACGAGATCGATCCCGGGATAGACGCCCCCGTAGGCGACGCGGCCGAAGTTGGGAATGTCGGTCTGCCACTGAAGCGGGTCATTGCCGATGAAGTAGTTGGTCGTACCCGGCTGTTGGTTGAGGCCCGTGATTTTTGGCGCGAGGTCGGCGCCGGCGAAACGAATGCGAGCCGTTTGCCACCGGTTCTCGCCATCGCCTTCGGCAACCGCGCGATGCGATGGCCGCGACACGAGCACGCCCTTGGCTGTGAGGCTCAACGTGTAGCCGGGGCCGCGGGAAAGAAACGCAACGTCACCGGACGCCTGCCCTTGGTTCGGTTCAAAGGTTAGCGGCAGCGTGCCGTAGCGGGTCGACACCGACTGCGTCGAAACCGCAGGCGAAGCAGGCGCGGCGGCGGGTTCGCCGAGACCGCCGAGCGCGAGCGCGGCGATGCAGGATATCGACGTGAACAGCGCTACGCAGTGCGTGCGAGACATCGCTCCTCTGGCGCGGGAAGATACCTCAGCACGATCAAAAAAAGCCAGGGCTCTGGCCTTGGACTTGGTGCGGATCACATGCGATGCCTGACGATGAGGAGGGCGCAAGGGAGCGATGGAAACCGAGCAGTCGTTCATTGGCTTGCCGAGTAGCGTCTGGCGTGGCGAGCCGTTTCGAATCTTCTTCCCGCTGGGCGTGGTGCTCGCATGGGTCGGCATCGGCCACTGGCTGCTGTACGCCATCGGCGTGACCAGCAGCTACTCGTGCATGTTTCACGGCGTGGTGCAGATGCAGGCGTTCATGATGGCGTTCGCGATTGGCTTTCTGCTGACCGCGGTGCCGCGCCGCACCGGCACTCCTCCCGCTTCTGCGATCGAGATCGTGGCGCTAGCTACCGCCCTCATCACCACGACCGCGGCGGCGGTCGCCGAGCAGTGGATGATCGCCGAAGGCGCGTACGGAGCGCTGTTTGTGCTGTTGCTGCAGTTCGCCGTGCGCCGTTTCGTCGGGCGCGAAGCGGGTCGCCGGCCGCCCGCGGCGTTCGTGCTGATTCCGATAGGCGTCCTGCAGGGCATCGGCGGCGCGGTGCTGATCGCGATGTCCACCGCCAGCGATGCGCCGGCGTGGCAGTTGGGGTTCGGGCGGTTGCTGGTCGAGCAAGGCGTCTTCCTGTGCTTCGCCGTCGGCGTGGGCAGCTTGGTGCTGCCATTGCTCGCAGGCGCTGCGCCGCCGCCGGATCTCGGCTCCTCGCCGCGCGAGACCTGGCGGGCGCTGTTGTACGGCAGCGCCGGCGTCGTCATCTTCGCGAGCTTGGTGTTGGAACAAGCCGGCTGGCTGCGCGCCGCTCCATTGTTGCGCGCTGCCGTGGTTGCCTGCGGACTGCTCGCCGGCGGTGGCGCCTGGCGTGCACCCGGCAAGCCCGGCTTGCATCGCCGACTAGTGTGGCTGTCGGTGTGGCTGATGCCGTTCGGGCTGGTTGCCTCGGCGTTGTCGCCCGACTATCGCGTCCCGGCGCTTCACATTCTGTTCATTGGCGGCTTCGGCCTGATGGCGTTCGGCGTGGCAACTCACGTGGCACTCAGCCATCTTGGTCTCGAGCAGCTCGCGCTTGGCCGGCCGCGCGCAGTCATCGTGCTGGGCGCCGGCTTTCTGCTGGCGATGGCTGGACGGGTGGCCGCCGATGCCAGCAACACCTACTTCGCGCACTTGGGATGGGCAGCGGGCTGTTGGCTCGTCGGCTCGTTGGCGTGGCTCGCCTTCTTTGCCCCGAAATTCTGGCGGCGCAGCGCGTAGCGCAATCTGAACTCGGCGTCAGCTTTTTCATCGGCGCGAAAACCCCCTGCCGGAATTCGCGCCGATGCAAAGCCAGGAACGCTGCGCCCGCCAGCGCATATTACGTCGTACGCCTGGCGCGCGATGTGCTGCAACCTCCTCCAATGTGAATCGCTGACCGCTCACGCGAGCTGACTCAGCTCAGAGGAGGAGAACCATGGCCGATTTCTTGTCCGCCTACTCGATCCAGAACTGGCTCGAGTCCTGCCCGCAAGGGTACCTGATGAACACCGAGTACGGGCACGGCTCAGGCGAACAGGAGCCCGAGCTGTTGCAGAACAACCCGGTGTTGCATGAAGACACCATCCGCACCACCGTGCAGTTGGTGGTCGGCGAGCGCTGCGCGCTGGCCGCGTCCTCTGGGCTCATCAATGCCGCCCCGGATGAAGCGAGCAAGCGATTTCTAGCAACCCAGACGCTCGACGAGGCTCGTCACGTCGAGATCTTCACGCACCGCCTCTACGACCTCGGCGTCCGCCGGAGCGAGCGCGAGGATGTCATCAAGCGACTGGCCAATCCCAACCTGGTCAAGTTCGCCGAGATCCTGCTCGAAAAGGTCGACAAGAAGGACTTCGTCGCGGGCGTCGTCGGTCAGAACATCGTGCTCGAAGGCATGGCCTTCAGCGTCTTCGAAATGATGTACGCGATGAATCAGCCGGTGAACCCGAAGTTCGCGCACACGCTCTCCGGCACCATCGCCGACGAGCGACGTCACGTCGGCTTCGGTGAAAACCGCATCGGCACGCTGATCAAAGATCATCCCGAGAAGAAGCCCGAGGTCGAGCGTATGCAGAAGGAGATGTCGTACTACATGCTGGCGACCTTCGCCGACGCCTTCCGCAACAACCGGGCAGCGGCCGAGATGGAGCACATCGGACAAGAGCGTGTCCACGCGCAGTGGCAAGGCGTCGACCTCGGGCGGATGCAACCGGAGGAAATGGAGGATGTCCTCGCCGATACTGTGCTGAAGGAGTTCAAGACGCGTTTGGGCCGCATCGGCATCGAGTATCAGACTCCAGTCCGACCGTGAGAGGCGCGGCGATGCCGGCGAGTCCAACCGCGGCGCCACCACGCGACATCCACGACCTTGACCCGCAGGAGTTCCTCGAAGAGGTGCACTCCTTCGAGTTCTGGTTTCAGGCGGTCGAAGGCTACCTGTCCGGACTCACCTACGGACACCGGCCCGAGACCGCCGAGGCGCTGTTGACCGAAGTCGAGCGCGATCGTCTCATCACCGTGCTGTGCAACTACTGCGTTGGCGAGACCGCGGCGCTCGAAGGCGCCAGCGGCTTGATCGCCATCGCTCCCAATCGACTCGCCAAGATCTTTCTGTCCACTCAAGTGGCGGACGAGGGGCGCCACCTGGAAGTCTTTCAGCATCGCTTGCGCGATCTCGGCGTGAGCGATCCCGAAGCCGAAGTCCAACGGCGCGCCAGCCGCAGCCTACTCTTGTTCCGACGACGGCTGTTGGAGTTGGTGGCGAGCAAAGACTGGGAAGCGGCAATCTTCGCGCAGAACGTGATCCTTGAGTCGCTCGAGTTCGCCGTCTTCCACAGCCACGCCCAGGACGCCGATCCGATCACGCGCGAGGTGTTGCAGAGCGTGATCAAAGACGAGCGCCGACACATCGGCTTCGGCGAAAACGAACTCGGCCGTCGACTCGCCAAGTCGCCGCACATTCGCGCCCGCATCGAGCAGGTGAAGAAGGAACTCGATCATCTCGTGCTCGACACGTTGGAAGAAACCATGCGCCACATCGGCTTGGAACGCAGCGAGCAGGATCGGCTCGGACGCGCCTATCTCGAATCGGTCGATCGCTTGGGGTTCGTATGATGCTCGACCCGATCGAACGTGAGGAACCCATCACCGCCGAGGAAGCGCGCCAGCGCTACATCCTAGAGGACACCGGCTTCGATGAGGTCCCGAAGAAGTACCGGCGCTTCTACCGCAAGTGGAAGGGTATCGGCGACGCGCTCGCGCCCAACGAAGTCATCTGTCCAGTGTGCAAGGTGGTCATCCGCTCGACCCGCGAACTGCGCCCCGGCGACCGCGTCTACTGTATGCCGTGCATGTCGCGACTGACCGTGGTGCGCACCGAGGCCGGCACGTTGGAAGCACACGTCGCATATTGAGCCGACGATAGCAGCCCGTTGAAAAACCCCGCATGCTTCGAGACGCGCCTCTCGGCGCTCCTCAGCATGAGCGGTTCTTTCCGCGTGTCATAACACTTTTCCGCTCACCCTGAGGAGGCGCGAAGCGCCGTCTCGAAGGGCCCCTCGCTTTTTCAGCGGGCCGATAAGCCAACGCAGTCCGAATCGTTACTCGACACGGAGCAGCGCGGAGCGAGTCGCGCGGATTCAGGAGGGCGATCCAGTAGCTGGTGTCCGCGAAGACCTTCCTCATTCCTCTTCTTTGGGTGCGCCGTGAAGATAGTGGTGGAGGTTCTTCGCGAGGTCGGTAGGAACCTTCTCCCACTCGGACTCCGGAACCGAAGCGCCCAGTTCAACGATAATCTCCCAGATGGGACGGGCCGTTGAGTCAGGCTTTGGAAGCCGTGGTGTGCGCCGGTTGCGTGATTGCGGGGGAAGCGGCCGGGTCTTCTTGTGTGCCTTCGAGGCCATGTTGCCTTCCTACCACAGTTGTCCCTTGAATGCGCAGCGCAGGAGGGGCGAGGGGAGAGCATTGATGAGTCAGATGAGAACCCAAGAGGCGGCGGACTCTAGACCGCCCGAACTTGTGATGCCTCAAGGGTCACGACCGCAGCCGTGTGCCCGCCGAGCGCGACGAACTCCACCTCGTACGCTCGTCATCCCCGCGGCAGCGATGTTATTTCCTACTCCCCGACGGCAAACTGGATCTCGCGCGCCTTCTCGACGACCTTGGATGCTTGGAGGATCTCGAAGCGAACGATGCCACCGTCGTAGCCGAAGTCCGCGATGACGCCGGGGCGTACCTCGTCACTTTCCTTGATTCGCTCGCTGCGGAGCGCGATCGTCAAGGTATCGGTTTCCTCATCATATGTGACCTTCATGGCTGCACCCCTTTCAGGTACCTCGCGATCTGCGACGTTCGGTACACGGTGACCACGACCAGTTCGTCGGGCGTTTCCTCCACGATGAGACACAGTAGCATCTCTTGCTGTAGCTGGGTATCGAAGTATCGGCGCATGAAGATTCGGCGGGGCGGCTGCCCCGGCGTAACGAACTCAGGCTGCGCGAGTGCGAGGTCGGCTTGCACCCGATCGACCTCACGATCGGCAAGATTCTTGAGGGCATGCGCTGTCCAGCGGACCGGCTTCATTCCTCCTCCTCGTCTTCCACGCCGTCCTGCCTCGTGCGGTACTTGATGTCGCAGTTGATGCAGTGCCGCGTCATCACGCTGTCTTCCACCGGGTCTTGCAGTAGTCGACGGTTTCCTTGCTGGTCAGGCGACGGGTGGAGTTGCCGCTGCGGATGTAGAGGTGTTCGTCGACGCCCTCCTGGTGAACAACGGACAGCACCTGGGTTGGATGGCCAGGCCGTAGTGGTTTCCGGTCGAAGAGGCGAACATCGTGGCTTTCAACCTCATAGGAAACAACGGATCAGTTTCGCGTCAGGCTTCGGATATGCTGAAGCAGCTTCTCTGCCTCTCGTTCGGGATTGCTAAACCAATCCGTCGACCAGATTCGGTAGACCTCCCAGCCCCTTTCAACAAGTATCTCTTCGCGAAGTCGGTCGCGGTCGCGTGCTGACTTCGCCGAGTGATACGTTGCACCGTCGCACTCGACGGCAAGAAGATACCGACCCGGATCGCGCGGGTCTTTCACGGCAATGTCGATGAAGTAGCCGGCAACTCCCAGATTCGCCACGACCTCAAACCCTTGCGTGCGAAGACGATCGGCAACAAAGACCTCGAAGTCGGAATCCGGTGGGCGACCGGTCGGGGTACCGAGATCAAGCTGCCCAGAACTGGCGTAGGCCAGGTAATGCTTGAGTATCCCAACACCCGCTCGGCTTGTCTCGGTTGGGATCACGTCGCCGGGCTCCATCGAGGAGAAGACGACGACCTTCTCCTTGGCGCGAGTGAATAGAACGTTCAGGCGCCGATGCCCCGATGCGGAATTGATCGGGCCAAAGCGCTGGGCCACCCGACCGCCGCGTTGCTCGGGGCCGTACACAGTGGAAATGAAGATGACATCGCGCTCGTCGCCCTGAACGTTCTCAAGGTTCTTGACGAAGAATGGCTCAAGCGTTTCCTCCCACCGCTTGCGATAGGCCTCAGCATGCGGCTCTCGGGCAAACAGGCGGTCCATCTCCTCCGACAGTATTTCGCGCTGCGCCTGGTTAGTCGTCACGACACCGAGGGACCGCTGTGAGTGCACCGCCATAAACTCCACAGCCGCTTGGGCGACGGCTTGGACTTCGGGCACGTTCACGCTAGCCCTCGGTGTGTACAAGCCAGCCACCTTCCGGTACTCAACTCCGTAGTCGACATGCTGCGCAATCGGTGACGGGAAGACAACCAGCTTGCCCTCGTAGAAGTGCTTGTTCGAAAAGGCGATCAGGCTTTCGTGGCGCGACCGATAGTGCCACCGCAGTTCACGCGACGGGTGAAACACCGAAACGGCAAGGTCGAGGATCGACTCGCTTTCAACGTAGTCCTCGGCTTCCTCTTCCTCCTCGCCTGGCATTCCGAGGCGCTCGAAAAAGGATGTGGGCGGCAACTGCTGGGGATCGCCAACGACGATGAGCTGGTGGCTGCGACCGATCGCACCCACTGCCTCCTCGGGTCTCATTTGCGAGGCTTCATCGATCACCACAAGGTCGAACTGTGTTCCACCGGGACGGACGAATTGCGCGACGGAAGCGGGCGACATCATCCAGCACAGCTTCATTTGCTGGATAGCCGCTCCGGCGCGCAGCAACAGATCACGGAGAGGGATGTACCTCTTCTGCTTGCCGATCTCGTTGTTGATCAAATGGAGATCAGTCCACTCACGCCTGGGACCCCAGTTGACGCCTTGGGGGATCTCGGCGCGGGAGAGCTCAGACGCAAGCCTCTGTCGTTTCAAGGAAAGAAGCTTCCGGTCAAGCTCCTGGAAACGACGGCGCGCCGCCTGTTGGGTAGTGCCGGAGAAACGCTTCAGCACCGGGTACTGCTCGTATGCTTGTCGGAGAACCGTGCGATGGAACGCATGGTCGAAGGCAGTCGCAAGATGTTTGAGCGATACGTCGGCCGCTTCATAGATGTTAGTGATGGGCTTCAGCCCCATGCTCTCTGAGTCGGTTCGCAGTCCGTTGTATTCGAGCCACGTCGTCAGCTCGTCGGTTGCAGAAAGTGCCCTCTGAATGCACGAGGTCAAGTTTGCAAGCGGCGCGCTGTCCGGGGCATCCGTGCCGAAGAAGACGTCGCAGTTGAGATTGCCAGCGCGCCTAGCCCTGTCCCGAGCCCGCGACTCCCGCTCTAGCCTATCAATCAGGGCGTTGCGCAAGTTCTTCAACCCGGGGAGATGGTTCGTGAGGTCGTCCGCGAACAACCTGTCGAGCCAGCGTCTCGGGAGGGCCATCCCACGAAGGGTGCGAGCGAGTCGTAGGGTACGGGAGAGACGCTCGTGGTCTGTGTCGAATCCGCGAAAATGCTCGCTGAGGAGATGGTTCCCAGGGAGATCGCCTTCCAGACGCCCCCTTATCTCAGCCAAAAGCGTTAGCTGTTCTGCCAGCTCTGGCAGGCGCTCCGTCATGACGTCGTCCTTCAAACCGGCAGCTTTGAGCATGTGGTGGAACTGCTCTGCCCGCTCCGCAACTCCGAGACTTGTCTCGACCATCGTCACCAGCTCGGGGTCCTCGCGCGCAGTTGTATCGTCGGCGTCGAGCTTTGAAAGGAAAGAACGCAGGCCGGAAACCAGAGCGTCGTGGGCCTCAGCTTGGACCGCATCGAGGTTTGCAAGGTCAGCCGTGCGGAGGAATCTTTGAGCCTCAGCATTTCCAGGTGCCGGGCCCGGAAAGCAGGATTCCACTCGGCGAGCGAAGTCGTTCACTGCGAGTAGACCATCGAAATCGGTGGCGACCCCGTCAAACTCCGCGCCGCAGATGGTCCGGATCCGATCGTTCTCTTGAAATTTCCGAAGCTCGACAAGGTAGTCGACCAGTTCTTCGAGTTCCCTCGCCATTTCCGACACGGTCTTCTTGCTGTGGATCTTCCGGGTTCCGCGCCACACTCGACGGGCCCGCTTGAACTTGCGACTGAACAGACGGGCGAAAAGGCCCGCCGATCGCAGCGAAGCGGCGCAAGCGCGGTACTCCTCCGGATTGTCATCATCGCCGACAACGAAGATCTCCGCGAGTTCCTTCCGATGCCGTTTCAAAATCAGCGCTCGCTCCGCTGCGTGTTCGAGGACTTGCCGTGAGGCCTCATTGAAAAGGGCGGTACGCCGCTTGATGAGCACGTGGCGCGGCGTGGACCGCAGCATGCTGATCGCGTCAAGGAGATGAGTCAGAGAGGACTTGGCAAGCGGTACTCGGACGCCCGCAACCTCGAAGAGGTGCTTAGCGACCGCGGTCTGGACCTCCGCGAGTCTGGCCAGACTCCGGTAACGCTCGGCAAGCGCAGGGAGGGCTTCAACCCTCTCGGCGAACACTCGATTGCCTACCGTGAGTTTCCGTCGCTCATCCTCAAGCGCGCGGATCGTCTCGCATGCGGGAAGGCGTTCTGCAAGCGTGTCAAAATCGGCCAAGAGGGTCCGCGTAACTTCGACGTAGTGGTGCAACTCCCCAAGAAACTTCTCAAGTGCGCCGAGCGACTCATCACCCGTCAACTTCGGCAGCACATCGGCTGCGATTTCATCGCCAGCCTCTGGCAGTACCGTGATGACCTCCGCGAGGCGCCGAACTGCACTGACATTGAGAGGCGGCGACAATCCGAAGCCGACCTCCACTTGTTTCGCTTCGATCTCCAGCGCAGCCAGTTCGTCATGCCATTCCTGCAAGGCCTGAATCAGTTCCTGTTGCTCAAATGGAGACAGACCGGCTCCGTTCACACCGACCCACGGGTGCTCGCGGGGCGTAGCGCTACTGAGGGAGGCCACGTGCTCTTCAAGTTTGATGAGCGCTCCGCGACAAGCATCACGATCTGCCGCAGTAAGGTACTGTGCACGTTCAAGCACCAGGCCATCGAGGGCGGCCGGCAGGCCGAGTTCCTTCGCTCGTATCCCTGTGCGAGCGGCTGCCCAGAAAAAGTCGTGGAGGGTCTTCCCACTCTGACCAAAGGGCTGGTTCAATAGTTCGACGTAGCGCGTGAGCCGTTTCCGCAGCTGCTCGTGCTCCTCAATCGCGTCATTCAGTTTCGCCGGTTGGCGAAGCGGCCGAAGTTCAAGACGCCTCTGCAGAGACTCGAGCACGTCCTTTCGCCGCACCTTGGTGGAGTGGAGTTCGAGACAGAACTCCCCGAGACCAGCATCATCCAGTCGCTTCTTGACGACTTCAAGTGCGGCCATCTTCTCCGCGACGAAAAGCACCTTCTGCCCTTTCGCGAGGGCTGCGGCGATGAGGTTGGTAATCGTCTGGCTCTTCCCCGTTCCCGGTGGACCCTTGATTGCGAGGTTCTTGCCGTCCATCGCGTCAGCGATCGCGGAGAACTGCGAAGAGTCTGCATCGGTAATCAGAAGGGGAACTTTGGCGGCGATTTGCGGCTGATCCACCTCGTAGTCCTCCGCATACAACGCGCCGCTTTCCTCCGAGCCGCCAAGGAGTTCGACTAGAACCGGATGCAGGTGGAGACCCTTGTCATTCGGCCAGCGCTTCGGGTCGAGATCGTGGTACATGGCGAGCCTGCCAAACGCGAAAAGGCCGACGGTTAAGAAACGACGGACGCGCCAGCGCTTCCTCTCTTTGATGGCGTCGTCGGCCTTTGCGAGGTAGCTCTCAACTGTGTCCTCTTCGCCAAGTTCTGGCAGCATCAGACCGAAATCGCGGAGCAGCCGTTCCTTGAGTGTAAGGTTTATCTCGCTCTCGTCGCCGGTGGAGGAAATGGAATAACGATAGGTCCGCCTGATGAGGGTTCGTTCCATCTCCAGCGAGTGCAGGAGGAGCGGGGCGAAGAACCGCTGGTCGCTGTTGTCAGATTCGTACCACTCAAGATAGCCGAACGCCGCAGACAAGACGTTGATCCCCATCTCTGATAGCGAGATGCGGGCACCGTCACGAATCCCCGAAAGCTTGCGTTCCATTTGATCGGGAAAGTGCAACGTCTGGATGAAGTCGTTGAGGTGAGAATCCTTGTGCTCCTCGCCTCCTCCAGACTGAGGCAGATCGTAAGAGGGGTCAAAGCCGTTGGCTCGCGCGTACTCCGCAGGTGACAGGCTCTCGCGTGTCGGGCGCGGCTGCCAGTCAAGCTGCTGGCGCACCCGGTCCTTCAAGGCACGCTCGATCCGTTGCGCCTGCGCGGACGACTCCTCGACCTCACGCAGCTGCTCAAGAGCGCCAAGATACTCCTCGTCGCTCATGCGCGCCGCTTCAAATGCCAGAAGAAATTCGTCAGACCTCTCGTCCTCTGGTTCGTCCTCGGGCTCAGGCAGAGCCGCAAACGTGAGTTTGCGGCCATCGAGAAGCTTTCCGTAGATGATGTGGGGCAGCTCGTCGATGATGCGCACGTGGGTGCGTGCACGATCGGAGAATCTGAAGTTCAGCAGTCGGCTATTGTTGCGGAGATCCAGGAGCCGCCTCCTGAGGTCCGCGATTAGCTTTTCCGCCACTTCGCGGCGAGCCGAGAGACGCGGACTCACGTGGTCCGCTGCAGTGGTCTCCTCTTTCCGAGTCTCGTTCTGAGTCATCCGGCGTCCGAGTTCAAGCAACCGACGCGAAAGTTGGCACGGTTGAAAACCCGCACGGTCTCTTGGGAGGCCGGGCGGAGTCGCTGCTCGATGTTGTCAAAGATGCGCGGCAATCACGTTCTCCTTACTCACACGACGGCAGTCCCTTACCACAGGTGTTGCCCTGGAGGACACGAGTTGGACAGGAAACGGTCAGTCGCAACCGACGACGCCCGTCACCCGCTCGCGTCGACCAACTCGTAGCCGCCGCGCGCCAAGGCGCGACGTGTGGCGTCCATTATCTGCGGGCCGTCGACGTGCTTGGCGACCGGCACATCCGGCGCCTTTCGCAATCGCTCGACGATCGCGTCTAGTTCTCCGCCGGCGAGTTGTTCGCAGACCTCGTAGAGGCCGCTCGGACCTTCCTCGATGATGTTGTGCTGCTCGAAGATGACCCGCAACGTGGCGATGATCTGCGGTGTCGGGCTCGGCACCATCAAGGCTGCGATCGCACCATGATCGCGGCGAAGCGTGGCCGCGACCGGCAACGGCTCACCGCCACGCCAGCGTTGCGCCGCGGGCAGCAGTATCTTCTCTTCCATGCCGATGTGCTTGAGCAGCCCGGCGCGGAATTCTGCGTAGGGCACCGGGTCGATCACGCCGGGGCGCGCGGTCGCGTTCGCCAGCAACGCTTCGAGCCGTCGATGGTCATCGGCGAGGAAGCGATACAGCGGTCCGGACACCAGCGTTCCTGCGCCAATGCAGATGAAACACTAGCTCGGTCGCATCTGCTCGCGCAGCTTGCAGCGCTCGAGGTACGTGCGCCGCACCAGTTCGGCGTCGCGCACGAAGTGTTCGAGTTCATTGATCAGCAGTGCCTGCGGCCCGTCACACAGCGCCTGCTCGGGACGCGGATGGAAGTCGACCAGCACCATGTTGGCGCCGGCAATGATCCCCTGAGCGGTCACATGCAGGATATCCAGCAGACCGTCGGGCGCGGCTTCTTTCTTGCCGACCGAGTGCGACGGATCAATGCACACCGGCACGCGCGTCAGCCGGCGCACCACCGGCACGTGGGCGAAGTCGACGAAGTTGCGGTGCGGGTCGCCGAGGTTGGTCTTCATGCCGCGCAGGCAGAAGACGATGCGATGATTGCCGCTGGTGGCGATATACTCGCAGGCGTTGAGCGACTCGTCGAGCGTGATGCCCATGCCGCGCTTGAACATCACCGGGAAGTCGTGTTGCTGCCCGACGGTCTTGAGTAACTCGAAGTTCTGCGCGTTGCGGGTCCCAATCTGCAGCATCACGCCAGTCGGATCGCCCGCGGCCTTGAGCGCGTCGCGAATCTCGTCGACCTGCGACTCGTGGGTGATTTCCATCGCCACGACTTTGATCCCGTACTTGCCGGCGAGCTCGAACAAGTACGGCAGGCAGGCCTTGCCGTGCCCCTGGAAGTCGTAGGGGCTGGTGCGCGGCTTGTACGCACCGGCCCGCGTGGTGGTGATGCCGAGGCCTTTGAGCGCACGGAACATCAGCTCGGTGTTCTCGGGAGAGTCGACCGCGCACAATCCCGGAAAGAGATGGAAGGTGTCTTGACCGAAGTGCACGCCGTTGTACTCGAACCCGATCGCCTCGGCCTGGCCCTGGTGTCGGCCGATCGCGCGATAGCGCTCTCGGATCCGTATCACCTTCTCGACCGCTGGAAACTCTTCGAACGGTTCGAGCGGAATCGTGCTGGTCGAGCCGAGCAAGTAGATCTCCGTCAACACGCGCAACGCGCCTTGAATCTTGCGCACCTCGGCGTGGACATCGGGGTAGCGCGCGGCCATTTGAATCACCTGCTTGACCTCGGGTGACTCCGGCAGGACGTCGTCCTTCATTACAATGATCATGCGGCACTCCAGTCTTCGGTGTGCTGATTAGGGCTCTTCGCCGCCGGAGGCAAGCTGGGCGACCGCCCGCAGACGGTCATCTCGCCGGCTATTTCGGCGAAGCGGTGGTCGGCGGTTGGACGAAGTCGACGCTGTCGAGCATGAGGAAGCGCGCGTTGGGGTCGAGACGCACGTAGCCCTTGATCGTGACTTGTTGGCGCGGGGAGACGGAGACGAAGCGCTTGATCGCGGTGTTCTGACCGCCAATCTGAAATTTCACCTTGTACGGCGCGACGGCCGCGTCGATATCGAGTGATGTGGTGGGGCCACTCAAGACGCTCAGCTTGAGCACGGATAGTTGGTATTTCTCGCCTTCGTAGACAACGACCCACGAAAACTCCGGCCGGATCCCTTCCACCTGCTCGCCGACGTAGGCGACCATGCGCACCGGAATCGGTCCCCCTTGGCGCGGCCGCGCCTCGCTCGCACTTGCAGCCAGCAGCGTCAGCACGCAGACAATCCGAAAAGTCTTCGACATCTCCAGTTCCCCCCTCCGACGGTTCTCCAACGACCGCGATCCGGACGCAAGGGGCGGACAACACCGCAACGGTTCGGTCGGATGGAGCGCGGACTAGAAGTCCACACCGACTTGGCCGGCTTGGCTCCGGACGATCGGCAAGGATTGATTCACCAGATCGCTGGGGTCACGCAGTCGTTCGCGTTCGGAGATCGCCTCCGCGCGAGTCAGCGGCGCGTCGGGATTCGCCGGCGCGGCGGGCGGGAGCGGCAGGGTGCCAACGCGGTCTTCGGGTGGCAACGCGGCCCCGGTCAGCAGCGGGTGATCGACCGTCTGGCTTTCCGGTAAACCGGCGCCGACGAACTCGAGCCCCTCGAGGTACAGGCGGAAGGCGTCATCGTCGAGACGACGGGGCGCAGTTGGAAACTGTCCCCGCGCCACCGTGGCCAACTCGCGCTCGGTAACAAAGACGACATGCCCGGCGCGATCGAGGACGCTATGAACCCGCGCACGGCCACCGACGCCAACAACCTCACTCACGTCCGCAACTGGATCGAAGCGCAGCACGAACTCGGTGCCGCGGACGCCCACGATCGCATTCGGACTCTCGATCTCGTAGGACGAACCCGGCTGCTGGTAGCCGTCGTTCACAATCGCGCGGACCTTGCCGCGGAGAATCCGCATCAGCGAGCGGAACACGCCCGGCTCCGGATCGAAGACCAGTTGATCGACGATCAGTTCCGTGTTGTCACCGATGATCAGCACGCTCTCGTCCCGGAAGACAACTCGCATGCGTCCCGGCGAGCCGGTGCGCAGCTGATCGCCTTGCTCGACCGCTGCGCCGATGGTTGCGGGCGACCACTCGCCGCCGCGCCCAACCTCCGCCTGCCCTTCGAGGTCGGCAATGGTGCCAACCTGCGTGCCAACGGTCTGCGCGGCCACGCGCACGGCGAGGCACAAGAATAGGCACATCAACAGGCCACGTCGCATGGGTCGCATGGCTAGAATCTCGCTCGTAACGACACCGAACCGATGTTCCGGTTGTAGTTGAAGTCGGGATCGTTCGAGTCGTTGAACGTACCGAAATACCCCAGCAGCCCACTCACGTGTGGAGTGATCGGATACTCCACCACGGCGGTAATGTCATGTTCGTTGTCGACCCGGCCGTTGCTCGCGCCGTCGTAGTCTTCGTGGCGGTAGGCGTAGAACAGATCGCTGCTGAATCCATACGGGAACGTCCAGCCCAGCCCGGTCATGACCTCGTTGCCATCGTAACCGTAGCGGTCACCCTGCGAATGGCTCGGATCGTTGCGATCGAACTGATAGCCGAACAACACGTAGCGCCCGACCGCACCGAGGGCGAAGATCTCACGGATCGCAGGTGCGTAGTCGATGGAACTATTCTGGGTCTCAAACGGCTGCTGTAGGAAGTCCTGCCACCGCAACCGAAAGGCAAACTGCGTGCGGCCAAAATCGCCGCTGGGCACTTCTAGCCAGGGCGACGCAGTGACGGCGGACAGGAAGCGCGTAGTGTCGAGCAGGTAGAAGTCGTAGTACGCGAGGAAGCCCGCGCGCGCTTCGCCGAACGCCCCAACGAGTTGCAAGGTTGGCCGGTGGTCTTGCAGATCGAACTGGGTCAGGTTGAAGTACAGGCTCTGGTAGAAGTCGTACCCAAGAGACAGTTGCACCTGTTGCCCGCGCCACACCACGGCATTGCCACCGACGGATGCGAACGCACTTCCATCGGCTTGCCGCGTGATACCCGCCGCCGTCGCGATCGCGTCGTCCGTCGGAGCCAAGACCACGTTGCTGTCGTACTGAAAGCCAGCTTCCGCGAAGACTTCGGTAGCCGGTCGCTCGCCGGCGCGCAGTCGCCGCAGCAGCGCGGCGGCTTCCCGACCCATTTCTGAATTGGGGCTCTCGGCAGCGACTGCGTCGAAGTGACGTTCGGCCCCGGGCCAATTCGAATCTTGGTAGTCGGCGATGCCTTGATAGTAGTGGACCGGCACAGCCAGGGCGGGATCGTGCGCGAGCGCCCGCTGCCATTGCGCGCGCGCGGCCCGTCGATCGCCGAGACGGAGATGGGCGATGCCGAGGAACAACGAGGCAGAGGCTTCTGCCTCGGGAATGCGCTGCCCGCGTTCGAGTAGCGGAATGGCTTCCGCGGGGTCGCCGGCCTGCACCAGCGCCACTCCCAACTCGAGCGCCGCTTGATCCATGTCGGGACGCACGTGTAGCACCGCCCGTAGATCAGCCACCGCGGCGGCGTGGTTGCCCAGGCGACCAAAGGTGACGCCGCGATAGTATCGGGCGTACACGTCCTCCGGGTCGGCGCGTGCCGCCTGCTCGAACAACGTGAGCGCCGCGGCGTAGTTGTGGGCGTGGAAGGCAACCAATCCTTGCGAGTAGACGCGCTCCGACTCTTCCGAGCCGAACGCCGTGGCACCGTTCAAGAGACACAGGGCGATCAAAAGAAAAATGACTCGCCGCCTCATGGCGCCCCCGCGGTGACGACCACCTCGCCGGCGCGACAGCCGGCCGGGAACACCTGCTCGAGTGGATCGACATACTGACCACCAAGGCAGCGAAGGACGACGCGACTGCCCGGTGGAACTCCCGCGTCAATCGCCACCCGGCACGTATAGACCACGCTGTCGTCGGCGATTGGGTTGAGCGTCACCAACGCCGCGCTGACTCCCTGGCAATCGGTGGCGGGCTGACAACCCGACGGACGGAACGCAAAATCGGCGACCAGGCCTGCGCTCGCGGTGCAATCAGGTGATCCGGCTGCCGTGGCCGCGATCGCGACGCCGGCACCGGCGGGTTCACTGATGATCTGATTCTGCGTACCGAGCACGGCGGTCCCGAGAGTCAGGAGCCGCACGGCTACAGTGACACGCGAGTCGGGTGCGCCGGTGACCGAACCCACTGCGATCGTCACGATGGCCGGGGTCTCCGTGGGCGTGCGCGTCGGCGTGAGCGACGGAGTGCGAGTGGGAGTTTGCGTGGGCGTCGTCGTTGGCGTGGCGGTGGGTGTGGCAGGGGCAGTGGCCGTCGATGTGTGAGTAGGCGTGGCGGTTGGTGAAGTGGTGAACGTCGCGGTGAAGCTATGTGTTGGGGTGACTGTAGGGGTCCGTGTTGGCGTTAGAGTCGGCGTCGCAGCCAGAGTGGCCGTGAGGGTGTTCGACGCAGTAAAGACCGGAGTCGGGCTTGCGGTCGGCGTGGTCGTGGGCATTGAGGTGAGTGTAGTGCTCGGGGCAAGCGTAGCGCTCGCAGTCGGCGTCGCCACAGGCTCCGTCGGTGTCGCCGTGCCGTCCACTACCGCGAACGGGTAGAAAAAGTTCAGTGCCCGCGCCGGCGACGCGAGGTTGCGCGCTTGAGCCTGCAGTGTGGCGTCGCCGCTCACGATCTCGACCGGTTCGCCTTCGACGATGAATCCACTCACCTGCAACGCACTGCCCGCACTGCACGGCTGCGCGGAGCCGTCCGCGCATGGGACCAGCGTACGCAGCCTGACAGCGGACTCGCTCCCACCATCGGGCGTCACAGCGAGCGCAATCGAGTTCGCATCGACTCCCGTGACGGCATCGGCGACGGTGAGCTGAATCGATACCGGCCGCACTGCGGAGCCGTGCGGGACCGGCTGCGCCGTCACCACGAACGGGACGGCGGGAATATCGATTGAGCCGACTTCAGTGAGCGCTCCGGGTGCGACATCGAAGCTCTTCGCATCGCTCTCAAAACTCGGCGAAGCGAGACGAGTCGGATCGCACGGCAGCCCGACATCGACCGGATCGGTTGCGCACTGCGTATTGTCCTCGCCGGCCACGGGAGCGAAATCTGTCGCGAACCCGGCGACGGAGATCACCGCCGCGCCATTGGCGATGCTGTCGAGCACGACACGCCGTGCCGGCAGTGACGACGATACGGCAAGACAGCACCGTCCCTTCTGCGTGTCGAGCACGATGCGCACGGTCCGTACCGACGGTGGAATCTGCGTACCGAAGCCGCCGTCGGCGGCGCGCTCGCGCATCGGTGCACCGCTGACGAAGGCCGCCGTGCCGTCGGCCGCACGCGGCTGCTCCCACAAGGCGTGCAAGCTAATCCGGCCACGATCTTCGCGCCCGGGCGCGCCGCCGCCCCCGCAGGCGCTCAGCCCCAGCGCCGTCGCACTGGTGAGCAGCGTGAGCGTTGTCATGAGTCGAATGTGTCGAGCCACCAGCATGCGAAACGGTCCGCCCCTGTACTCTTCATGGCGTTCCGCTGTCAAGAAGAAAAAAACGACACGTGAGGGTTTACAACTGACCGTGAGTTGCGCTACAGGCCCGCGACGTTGTCAGCTCTGAACTGCACGCAAGCATGCGAATCATCAAAGACAAACTGCGGAGCGACACGCCTCGTTCGCGACCAACTGCGGCGCGCCTATGCGCCCTCGCACTGCTCATCGTGCAGGCGGCCGGGCGCGCCGCGGCTCAGCCGACGACGGAAGCCACGGCATCGATACTGGTATTTCCGAAAGTGCTCGCGTCGGCCGCGCGCGAAACCCTGATTCAGATTACCAACACCTCCAACTCGCTGGCCTTGGCGCGCTGTTTCTATGTGAACGCGGCAAGTTCAACCGTGTCCGCGTTCACCATCACCCTGACCCGGCAACAGCCGACTCATTGGGTCGCCTCATTGGGGCGACCGCTCGATCCCACGGATCCGCAATGTTCGTCAACGAGCAACGCGTGCAACGCCGCCGGCCTCGATCCCGGCTCCGTGCCGGCGTTCGCTGCAGATTTCCAAGGGGAGTTGCTGTGTGTGCAAGTGTCCGCCAGCGGCGAGCCCATTGGCGGCAACAGCTTGAGCGGCCAGGCGACGCTGACGGACCTGAACACGGGCGACATCACGCAATACAGCGCGGTCGGCCTGAAAGGCACCGCGTTCGCCGGGTCGACCGGCAATACACTCCCGCTCGACAACTCACAGTTCATTTCTGGCCAGTACGACGCATGCCCGAACAGTTGGAACCTGAATCACTTCGCGGCCGGCGCCGTCGACGATCTCGCTGGTGCCGGGTCCGACGTGCAGACCGAGATCACGGTGATTCCTTGTACGCAGGATCTGAGCGGATTTGCGCCGACCGGGATCACGCTACAGTTTTCGATAACCAACGAGTTCGAGCAACTGTTCATGGCCACGACAATCGCTACGGGCTTGGTGACGGTCTCCCTCGCCAGCATAGACGCTGGGCTTACACTCGCCAACCTCGGCACGCCGACCGCCCGGACGCAGATCACACCGACGGAGCAGGGCGTCATCATCGTTGGTGAGGAGATCCGGACGTCGCCAGGCCCCGGCCCCATCTCGACCTCGGCCGCCGTCAACTTGCATCACGAAGGGACGCGCCGCAATGGTGTGGCGCCGATCGACGTGATCGTGCTGCCGAACTGACTCTCGAATGGACCTGCGAATGCCTCCCCGAGTGCTCCTGACGGTCGTGAGTGTGCTGCTCCTCGGACCGTTCAGCGCACACATCGGCCGCGCCGAAATTGCCGCCGACCAGGCGGCCGCAGTGGTGATCTTCCCGTATGTCTTCGTCGACTCGGCCAACGGCAGCGACACCCTGCTCCAGTTGAGTAACGCGGACACAAGCGGGCTCGACCTGCAGTGCTTCTACGAGAACCTCAACGGGCACTGCAGCGACTCTTTCGCCATCTGCCAACGCGACGATGAGTGTGCACCGACGGGAATCTGTCTGGCCGGGTACTCAGAGAACAACTTCCGGATTCATCTCACTCCTGGTCAACCGATCAGTTGGCGCGCGAGTCAGGGTGCATTTCCCTTGCCCTGCGATGCCGCCGCCAGCGGGCCGTGCGGCCCAGGAAACGACTTCAACACCGGGTTCATTCCTTCGCCCACCGAGGATCCGTTCACCGGCGTGCTGCGTTGCATCGCGGTCGACGGATCGGATCTGCCCGTGGAATCGAACGTCATCGAAGGCGTGGCGACGATCGAGCACTTCCAAAGCTCGCCGGCGGTGCGGTTCGATCAGGCGAAGTACAACGCGATCGGCATCCGCGCGATCGCCGGTGCCGGTGATGGTGATCCAATGCTCAATATCGGCGGCGCCGCAGCCGAGTACGACGGGTGTCCCGGCGTCACCGTGGTCACCCATCTGTTTGAAAACGCGCGCGCGCCTGCGACCGCGACCAGCACCGTGCAGACCACACTCGTGCTGGTACCGTGCAGTGTAGACTATGTGTCGCAGACGCCGGCAACGGTGTCCGTGCTGTACACCGTCTTCAACGAATTCGAACAGCGGCTGAGCACCACCAAGCAATTCACCGGTGCGCAGGTGCTGCCGCTGTCCGGGATTCACGCCACTTTGTTCGACGTGGCGACGCAAGGCACGTTGAGCGGCCAAACCCGCATCAGGCCTTTCGCCGGTGGCGGGGTGTTCGTCCTCGCGCTCGAGCGCCACACGGACGACGTGGATGCCACGCTGGTTTCGACGGCCGCCGTCAACCCGCACCACGCCGGTGCGCAAGGATCCGGCGACTCGATCGTGCTGCCATTCATGCCGTAGGAACGCGATGTCGCTTGTCGAAACAATCTTGTGCCGCCGATTCGCTCGCGGGCTGATCTTCGTGGCATTGAGCCGTTGCTTCCTGGCGACACCAAGCCACGCCCAGGTCACCCTCGAGCGAGCCGCGTCGATGCTGATTTTTCCCCACGTCGTTGTGAGCGCACAGCAGGATACGATCATTCAGCTCTCGAATACCTCCGCGTCAACCCTCAATGCGATCTGTGTATACGTGGATGGGTCCTTGACCCATCCGACGTTTCCCCAAAGCCCGGCGAATCCGCCGACGTGCTCACCAACGTTCTTCGACATCACCCTCTCGGGCAATTCAGGCCAGGGTAAGCAAGCCACGCATTGGACCGCGTCACTCGGAAGGCGGGTCGATGCTTTGAGTGACAATTTCCTCTGCACCCACTCGAACCCGCCGGATTGCGACGGCGCGGGTTTCGATCCCGGGCTCGTGCCACCGGCGCCGCTAGGTTTCGACGGCGAGCTGATCTGCTTCACTGTCGATGCCAGCGGAGTCCCGATTGCGAACGACGGCCTGACCGGAGACGCAACGATCAAAGACCTGACCAGCGGCGACCTGGCGCAGTATCTTGCGATCGGCCTACCTGGGACGATCAACAACAACGGCGACGGCGTGCTCTGTATCGGCTCCGGCGTGAGCGCCACCTGCCCATCAGGCGCCGAGTATCTCGCCTGCCCCGACACCTGGATTCTCAATCACGTTGCCAGTGGAACGGAAGACCCGCTAGTGGGTTCCGGCTCATCCGTCAGTACCAGCCTCACCATCGTTCCGTGCGGGCGCGACTTCACCGCCACGAGCGCCGCAAACGTCAGCGTCCAGTTTCAGGTGACCAACGAATTCGAGGCGACGCTGTCGGCAACTACGACGGTAACGTGCTTTGCGAACAGCCGGCTGGAAGACATCAACCCGTCCTTCACTCGGCCCATCATCGGTTCGGACTACGTGCAGACCCGCATCCGGGCCACAGGAGGGCGGGGGATCGCCGTCGTGGCGCAAGAGTTTCGCGATAGCGGCGGCGCACAACCGGTGACTGCCACCGCAGGCTTCAGTGCGCACCACGAGGGCCAAGCCGCGGGGCAGGACATCATCATCCTGCCGCCGACGCTGACACCGTGACGAGATGAGCCCGTTGCGAACTTCGCGGTTGCACGTGTGGGGGCTGACGCTGCTGATCTGCGTGGTCGCCCGAGCGGGCTACGCGCAGCTCGCGTCGGAGCCCGCCGCCTTGGTGGTGTATCCCTACATCGTCGTGAACAGCGCCGCGGGCCAAGATACGTCCCTCCAGTTAAGCAATAGCCTCACGTCGGCCGCCGCGGTCGACGTGCGCTGCTTTTACGAGAACGACACACGGCACTGCGCTAGCGGCGGTGCGCTCTGCACAACCAATGCTGACTGCGGTGCCGGCGGTTCGTGTGTACTGAACTGGCAGGCGATCGAGTTTGTCGTTCGACTGACGCCCAATCAGCCCATCGGTTGGCAAGCGAGCGCCGGCTTGCCGCTGCTGCCTTGCGACGCGGGCAGCGGCGGGCCATGCGGAGCAGGCGGCGACTTCAATACCGGTTCGATTCCTCCCCTGCCGGAAGACCCGTTCGTCGGGGCGCTACGCTGCTTCGTCGTCGATCCGACGGGGAAGCCATTCGGGAGCAACGCGCTGACGGGAACGGCGACACTCGAAACGTACGTGGCCGGTTCGCCGCCGATGCTCGATGAGGCGAAGTACGGCGCGATCGGGATCCCGGCGATCAGCAGCGGGCCAATCGCCAGCGTTGGGCTCGTGCTCGGTGGCGCTGGCGTCGACTACAACGCATGCCCACGCACGGTGCTCCTCAACCATGTTTTCGATGGTGCGCTGGAGCCGGCCGCACGGGCCAGCACGATCGACACGTTGCTGGTGCTCTTGCCGTGCGGTGCCGACCTGGTTTCCAATCTGCCGGGAGCGGCCATCGCGCAGTTTCTCGTCTACAGCGAGTTCGGTACCCGTTTCAGCACGTCCAGAAGTGTCACTGGCCAGTTCGTTAGCAAGCTTTCCAACATCGATACGACGAACAGCAACGCGAGCGTCTTCAGCGTTAAGGTCTCGGGAACGTTCGCCGGTCTCTCCGAGATCACCGGTATCGGCGGCGGGCTGCTAGCGCTAGCGATCGAGCGCCATCGTGACTTGATCGATCCGACGCGCGTCACCTCCGATGCCCATCTGGCTCACGGCACTGGAATTCGGGCGACTCCTGATCGTATCGTCCTGTTCTCGCCGACGCCGACCTTCACGCCCACGCGGACACCAACGGTCACTCGCACCCCGACTCGCACTCACACGCCGACGCGAACACCGACCGCGACCCGAACGTTCACCAACACCCGCACCGCTACCTCGACGAGAACCCCGACGAGAACCCCGACCACAACCCCCACGCACACGCCGAGCTCAACACCGACGGTGACGCCCACCAACACAGAGACACCCACAACAACCGCAACCGTGACACCAACACGCACGCCAAGCGCCACTCCCACCGCAACGCCCACGCGCACTCCGACTCACACCCCCTCGCCCACACCGACGCGCACGCCAACCACGACCCACACACCGACCCGTACGCCGACAGTTTCTCCCACGCAGACGCCGACACGCACCCCCACTGCCACTGCGACGGCGACACCCACCCGCACCGCAACCCCGACCCTCACGTCGACGCGCACATCCACGGCCACAACGACTCCCACGTTCACACTCACATCGACCAACACGGTCACCGCGACGGTTACGCGGACTCCCACCGCCACCATCACATCGACGGCGACCCCATCGGGTCGCCCGACCACCTCGGCATCGGGAACACCGACGGAGACTACGACCGTCACGCCAACGCGAACCGCAACCGTGACCCCGACTCACACGCCTAGCGCGACCGCGTCCCGGACGGCGACGCCGACTCGAACGCCGACACCGACGGCAACTCCCTCCACGACGCCGACAGCGACGCCCACGCGCAGCGCGACACCAACCAGATCAGAAACCGCGACACCGACAGCGACGAGCAGCGCGACGCACACGGCGACTCTCACCCCGACCGCTCCGGAAACGCGGACGCCATCGCCAACGCCCTCGGCGCCTCCACCCGCTTGCGTCGGCGACTGCGATGGCGACCTCGTCGTCACACAGGAGGAAGCCCAGCACTGCTTGCAGATCGCCAACGGCGCCGCCCTCGCCGGTTGCGCTGCCTGCGATCGTAACGGCGACGGGGTAGTCGATCTCGGTGAAGCGCTGCGCTCGCTTCGTAACGCGACCAACGGCGGCTGCCAATAGCGCACGGCAACCCGTCGCTGCGCCGACAGCTCAGACGGCGCCGCCTCTCCTCTCAACCCCGAAGAAGTGATACGAGCGACCGCACGCGTCGCCGTGGGTTCAAGGGCGCGGAGGGAATACTTGCCGACAATGAGCGCTCGCAAGCGTAGCCAGAGTTGGGTGGTGCGGACGTTCCGCAGCAAAATCCGTCCGATCTTTTCGCGTCGGCTGGCAAATCTCGCGGCCGCCGTCGTTCCCCACCTCTACATGTTCTACATGCGGTTGGTGTGGGCGACTAGCCGTATCGAGGGGCGCGACTTCGTCCGGCTCAAGCAGATCAGCAAGGACCACAACGGCGCCGTCGCCTTGCTGTGGCACGAAGAGGTCATGACAGTCGCCTTCGGGTACTACTACCTCGGCCTTCGCGGGCACACGTTGGCGAGCTTGGGCGAATCGGGCGAATTGATCACCCGCATGCTGAAGCTGTGCAACTTCGTCGTCTTCCGCGGCGGCTCGACCACCGGCCGCTCACGCCGGCGCGAAGGCACGCTCCAAGAGCTGATCGATCACATGCAGACACACGACGACGTGATCTATGGCCTGACCGTCGACGGCTCGAAGGGCCCGCCCTATCGCCTGAAGACCGGCGGCATCATCATCGCACGGGATTGCGGCAGGCCAGTGGCTCTCGTGCGCACGTGGTACAAGCGCTGCCTGCGCTTGGCAACCTGGGATCGCATGGCCATCCCCCTGCCCTTCAACGTGATCCGCTACTACCTGCGCGGCCCGTTCATGGTGCCCGCGAGCGCGTACACCGACGAAGGCCTCGAACAGTTCCGGCTCGAAATGGAAAACAATCTGATCGACCTCGCCGCGCAAAGTTACGTCGACATGGGACAAGCACGGCCGGCGAATTTGGTGAAGCGATAGAGAACACAAACGGCGAGCGCCCGCCCTCGTCGCTACCCATCATCCCGCCCGGCCCGCCGATGGAGGAAGGGCGCGGCGGCGTCACACACCTGCTCGACGGTGGCGGTCGCCACCGGATCGGACTGCTCGAGCCCCGTCGGCGCAGACACCACGATTTGATCCGGATCGTTCGCGCTGTCGGTCCACAAACGCTCAGCTCCGGTCCGAATGATCACCACGGTCGGACAGCCGGCGGCGGTGGCGATGTGCTTGGCGCCACCGTCGTTGCCGATCCAGACATGGCAACGTTCGTACATCGCCGCGAGTTCCTGAATGGTCGTCGCACCATAGTCCCACAGGGCGGGGCGTTCCTGCATGCGGGCCACGACCGCGCGCACTTGCTCGACCTCATCCGCAGCGGCGGTCAACACCAGTTGCGCCCCGTGCGCGCGGACCAAACAATCCGCCACCGCAGCGTAACGCTTCGGCAACCACTGCTTGTCGCGCACTTTCGCCGCGGCCGAGATCGCAACGATCGGTCGATCGGAACGAATGCCCGCTTGCGTGAACAACGCAGCGGCCCGTTCGCGGTCTGCTTCCGAAACGGCCAACGCGAGACGCACGTCCGCCGGCGCCGGGACGCCGATGACCGCCGCTACCCGCGGGAATTTGCGCGCGACGTAAATCGGATCGTTCCACCCAGGCACGAGGCGATTGTAGATTCGGTCACGGGGGCGGAGTTTTTCCCAGCCGACGCGGACCCGCACGCCAGACGTGAGAACAAGCAGAGCGCTGCGCGGGCTGCTCTGCAGATCGAGGACCGCATCGTATCGGGCCGCGCGGCAGGTCGCGATCGCGCGCAGCCAGGAGACCATCCCGTGCTCCAACACCAGCACCCGATCGATGTGCGGATTGTTGATCAAGACCTGATCGAAGCCGGCGAGCGTCAGGACATCGAGCCGGGCGGCGGGGTACGCCTGACGAATCGCGCGCAACGTCGGCGTTAGCAGCAGCACATCGCCAAACCGACGCAGCCGAATAACCAGGATGCGTGCTGATGGCGCGAGAGCGGGGCCAGAGATGGACGTCATCGACGGTGTCCGCGAGTGATGCCCCGGCACATGGAGGACACGGGCATGGTGGGAGACAACAGGAAGCCACGCGCGGGGTCAAGGGGCGCGTCCGAGGCGCATGATTGGCACGCGCAGCCGGACTACACTGCGCGCCGCGCGATGTTCGACCCAAACTCGGTCCAGCAGAAGGCAAGGCCAGCAGGACAAGAGCGCGAGCGGCGTGATCACGGCGCGACCCGCCGGCCGTTCCCTTTTTCCCCGCTGTCCGATCCGTCGGCGGAAGTGGACACGGCAGACGGGCGCCCATTGGGCGAATTGCGCTCCGCACGTCCCTCGGCACGTCTCACGGATTGACAGCCGAGGGCGCACGGTGGTCTAACGGCGACCACAACAAGCGAGCAACGGAGGTTGGTGGCCATGACGACGGGAACCTCGATGACGGCGCAGCGCCCGGCTGGCGCTGTCGCCCGAGCGCTGACGCTGCTATACGGCGTCGGCTCCTATCTCTTCTTCTTCTGTACGTTTCTCTACCTGATCGGCTTCGTCGGGAACTGGGTCGTACCGAAGGGCATCGACGACGGCACCCTCGCCGCATCGGCTGGCGCGGCCGTCGCTGCCAATGTCCTGCTTCTTGGCCTCTTCGCTGTGCAGCACACGATCATGGCGCGCCCCGCGTTCAAGGAGATCTGGACGCGCTGGGTGCCGTGGCATGTCGAGCGCAGTACGTTCGTCTTACTCTCGACCGCGATCCTCGCGGTCATGGCTTGGCAATGGCGGCCGCTGCCCCAGCCTGTGTGGCGCTTCGAGAGCCCGCTGGCCGCCGGCGTCCTCGCGGCCGCCTCGCTCGCCGGCTGGGGGATGGTGCTGGTGTCGACGTTTCTCATCGACCACTTCGATCTCTTCGGCGTCAAGCAGACGGTTTCCTACGCACTGGGACGTCCACTCGAACCTCCCAGGTTTAGGGAGCGCCTCTTCTACCGCTGGGTGCGGCACCCGCTCATGCTCGGGTTCCTGATCGCTTTCTGGGCGACACCCACGATGAGTCGGGGGCATCTCCTCTTCGCGGTGGTGACGACCCTCTACGTGCTGATTGCGATCCAGATCGAGGAACGGACGCTCGTGTACCTCCACGGAGAGCAGTACCGCAGCTACCAACGACGCGTGCCGATGCTCCTACCGTTCGGCCGCCGCCAGTAGGCCTGACAGCCGATCATCAAGGTCGTTACCACTGTCGATCGAACAAGATCTCGATTGACGACCGCTCGACTCAGTGGCACTAAGAACACCGCATGCGCGATACGACCCTCCATCTCACTTGGAGCGGCGCGGTGAACTGCCGAGCGACATCCAATTAAATGGACCCGCAAGACACCTTCGTCGAGAAGTTCGTCACCTTCCGCAAACTGGTTTCTCCCAATCAGCTTCAGCAGGCCAAAGCGCTGATTGCGCGCAGTCCCGACAAATCGCTGTTGCAGTGTCTGATGGAGTTGGGGTTTGTCAGCGAGACCGACTCCAAGTCCACCCTGCAACTGTACGAGAAGAGCCTCCGAGATCAGCCGCGAACAACCGTCGCACAACCGGCACAGCGCGCCCAGACACCCACCGCCGCGACACCCGTCGGCACGGCCTCCGCCGCGGTGGAAGCGCCGCCCGCAGCGGTCACGATACCTGAAACCGACTCTGCGAGAATCGCCGCCTTCAGTCACCTGCATGACTACCTGGACTACGCGCGCGAAGTCGGCGCCTCCGACCTGCACATCAACGTCGGCTATCCGCCGATCATTCGCAAACACGGCCGGCTGCTCCCGCTTTCCAAGACCTTGCTCGGCTCCGCAGAAACGGAGAAGCTGCTGTTTCAAATCTTGACTGACGAGCAAGCGCAGCGCACTCGCGAGGACAAGTCCCTCGACTTCTGTTACCGGGCGCCTGACCAAGGCCGTTACCGTAGTTGCATCCTGAAGCAGCGCATCGGATGGGACGGTTCGTTCCGCGTCGTGCAATCGCAAGTGCCCTCCTTCGAGCAACTCGGGCTGCCGGAGCAACTGCGGCGCTTGACCGAGTTCAACCAGGGGCTTGTGCTGATCACCGGCCCCAATGGCTGCGGGAAGTCCACCACCCTGGCCGCCATGGTGGAGTTGGTCAACCAGAACCGCGACGATCACATCATCACGATTGAAGATCCGGTGGAGTTCAACTTCGTCCCCGTCAAATGTCAGATCAATCAGCGAGAAGTCGGCGCACATACTAAGAGTTTTTCGGCGGCGCTGCGCGCGGCGCTGCGCGAGGATCCCGACGTGATCGTCATCGGTGAACTGCGCGATCGCGAGACTGTCTCACTGGCGATCACGGCCGCCGAAACTGGGCACTTGGTTTTCGGCACCATGCACACGACCTCAGCGGCGCGCACCATCGACCGCGTCCTCGATGTCTTTCCCGCCGACGAGCAGCCGCAGATCCGCAGCATGATTTCCGAGTCCATCAGAGGGATCGTCTGCCAGCAGCTCATTTTCCGAAAAGACGGCACCGGGCGCGCAGCCGCGCTCGAAATCTTGCTGAACACGCCGGCGGTCAGTAACCTCATACGGGAACGCAAGCTGTTCCAGATTCCCTCGACCATCCAGACCTCAAAGCAACAAGGCATGGTCTTACTCGACAACTCCTTGCTGGAATTGGTCAACGCCGGCGTCATCGACGGAGTCGAAGCCTACTACGCCGCCGACAGCAAGAGTTCCTTCCTGCAGTGGGCGCCGAAGATCGATGGCTTGGCCGCCGAGGGATCGTGATGCCCGCCATTGATCAGTGGTTCGATGCGATGTTGGCGGCCGATGGCTCGGACTTGCATCTCGCCGAAGGACAGCCGCCCAAGATCCGCCGCAACGGCCGGCTAGAGCAACTGGACTATCCCGCGCTGACGGCGGATACGATGCACGCCTACCTCAAAGAGATTTGTAGCGCGGAGCGCTGGCAGCAATTCCTCGACAGCGGCGATCTGGATTTCGCTTACGCCTTTGGTGAGAAGGCCCGCTTCCGCTCGAACTACTTCAACCAATCGCACGGCATGGGCGCTGTCTTCCGAACCATCCCGAGCAAGATCAAAACTCTCGACGACTTGAAGCTGCCGGCGGTTTTGAAGACGTTCAGTCTGTTGCGCTCGGGCCTCGTACTGGTGACCGGCCCCACCGGTTCAGGCAAGTCCACAACACTGGCGGCGATCATCGACTTGATCAACGAAACCAGCGCCCGGCACATCCTGACCATCGAGGAGCCGATTGAATTCGTGCACCCGAACAAGATGTCGATCCTCTGCCAGCGCGAGGTCGGCATCGACGTGTCCTCGTTTGCCGATGGGCTGAGAACCGCCGGCCGGCAGGATTGCGACGTGATTCTCGTGGGTGAAATGCGCGACTACGAAACCATCTCGATGGCGGTCAGCGCCGCATCGACTGGGTCGTTGGTGTTCGGGACCTTGCACACGAGCTCCGCGGTGAAGACCGTCGACCGGATCATTGACGCCTTTCCTTCCGGGCAGCAAGCGCAGATCCGCAGCATGCTCGCCGATTCTCTCAAGGGCGTATGCGCCCAGATCCTCCTCAGAACCGCCGATGGCAACGGGCGGCTCGCTTGCAATGAAATACTCCTCTCGAGTGGAGCGCTGGCGAATTCCATTCGCGAAGGCAAGACGCCGAACATTCGGAACATCATCCAAGGCGGCAAGAGCCAGGGGATGCAGTTGATGGACGACGCGATCCAAAAATATCTGAGCGAGCAGAAGATCACCGGCGAAGAAGCCTACATGAAGGCCACCGAGAAATCGCGCTTCATCCAGCACGCGCAGCGCGCGTGATCCACCCATTCTCCCCTAGTCCATCGCGCTCTCCTCACCCGCATCAAACCGGAGCGCGCCATCAGAGCTGGGCAGCGGTCGCGCAGTCGCTCATCGCCCGATTCAGCGCGGCGATCAGGTCATCGACGGTAACCGCGTCGTCCGAATTGGCGTCGAACGATGGGCAGACGTCGATGGCTGTGATGCCGAGCGCGATGTTGACGCCCAGGATCAGCTCGTCCACCTTGACAGCGCCGTCCTGATCGCAGTCGCCAACGCAACGGACCGGCGTGGGCGGCGTCGCCGACGGCGGAGCGGTTGGTGAGGAGGTCGGTGTCGGCAGCTCCGGTGACGGCGACATTGTCGGCGAAGGGGTCGGTGTGGGCAACGCGACGCTTCGCCGCAGGACGAGGTCAGCGCACTGGTAGTAGATGTCGTTCCCCGGCGTCACGTACGGCGGCTTGTCGTACATCACTTGAATCAACTGAAGCGTGCAGCGATCGCACTCGATGTCGGGCAAAGTGATCTGCGCGCCACTCACCCCGCCGTACGGCGTATCGGCGATGCCGTCGAGGAGCACCGAGTCGTTCGAGTACAACTCGATCTTGGGAGAAGTCGTACTGCAACCGTTCAAGCACTTCGGATCAACGAAGCCGTTGTCCCCTTCGGCGTCGAACGAGAGGCGGAAATGTCCCGGATGATTCACGTACTCGTCCCACACGACCGTGATCGAAGCCCCCGGCTCGAGCACGGTCACGTGGCTGGTGCGCGCTCCGCCGGCAATGCCGCAGGGGCCGGACTTGAGCACGTTGTCACCGTAGCGCGACGGCGGGTAACGAAGGCCGACGTGAGCCGCGGCGGGCGTTGCGAGCGCAACGGCGAAGCCAAAGGCGACCAATTGGAGAAGCGCCTTCACGCGTCGACTGTATGGACTCGGGCGAGCTTTCGCAATCGACGTTGCGCGTGACGCCCTGTCGTTCATTCAGCACTCTGCATTCCGCACTCCCCATTCCCCATTCCCCATTCCCCATTCCGCATTCCGCATTCCGCATTCCAAAGACCCTTGCCCTTTGGTGCGGCGCCTGCGATCGTGCGCTACACAAGCTCACACGCGAAGGAGACAGCGATGCCAGCCGTTAGCAACAAGACTCACAAGCCCCTGAGCGTTCCGCTGCCCGGCGGCAAGACGTTGCATCTCGGCCCGGGAAAAACGGGACAGATTTCCGCGAAGGCCGTCGAGGATCAGCGTCTCAAGAAACTCGTCGACGCCGGCGAGATCGAGATCATCGACAAGGACGATGCTCGACTCGGCACGGGATCGAGTGGCGGCAATCGGGGTCGAGGCCCCATGCTCGGCCACACCGCAGGCAGCCACCGGAGCGGTGACCGCTGAACTGCGCCGGGAGATGCGAGTGCTCGCGGGCCGATGGAGTTGAGGATGGAGGATTTACCCGGCTACGAGATTGAGGGAATACTGAGCGCGGACATGCCCCCGCACGGCCCCGCCGTATGCCGAGGGGGCGCGAAGTGAAAGTCTAGAAGCGTGCGCCCCGTCTGGCGTATGCAAAGAGGATAGTCTGGAACTCAGTGTCCCAAAACCCGAAGCCGATGCGGATCAAAGATCCCGAAGCGTGGATCCTGACTTAGCGGCGGCATGTAGTCCCCAGTGCCCAACGGCTCTCGGTACTGCTTCCACCCTCGATCACTGATCCCCATGATGCCGCCGTCTCTGCAGATTTCCAGGTTCTCCTTGAGGCGCCCGCAGGACGCCCCAAATGCAATTCTCCCCTGGATCTCCCGCAGTACATCCTGCTCCTTGAGACCTCTTTCCCCCATTATCCTAGCTTTCTCGTTCGTGGCGACCCCGGCTCTGCCGCCAATCTCAAATGCTATTGCCGCCACGGAATCCGCGTCCGTACATAGGACATCCCCGATATAGAGCTGCATACCGACATATCCGTTGATCAGCCTGTTGCCGCGACGGATCCGGAGCCGGCCGCGGATCTCGGTGACGTGCGCCACGACCAGCGGCTCGAGACCTGTGCGGTCGACGAGGTTCACCGGATCGTTGGCCGCGTATTCGTACAGGTTGACGCCGCCGTTGAAGCCATCCGGGGCTTTGGTGGTCCAGCGCCCGGACGGTGGATCGTAGTCGCGCGCACCGAAGCGGACGAGCCCAGTATCGGGATCGTACAACCCGCCGGCGAAGCCGAACGGCACGCGCGTGAAGCCGCCCGCCACCACGTCCCCGGTCACCCGTCCAAACTCATCGTGATTCATTCTCTGGACGATGGAGCCGTCAGTCGTGTTGATCACCAGCCGAAGGCTTCCTAGGTGGTCGGTGATGATCCGGTAGGTGATGCCACCCTGCACGACGTAGTCGGGGACGTTGGCGTGCGTGGCGTAGACGAAGCGACTGACGAGCGCGCTGTCGCCATCCAACTCGGCTACGATCTGGAGCGCGCCATCCCAGAGGAAGCCACCGTTGAGCACACCGTTGATCTTCTTGCCGATGCGACGATTGCGGCCATCGATCACGTAGTCGATCCGCGTCGCATCGGGCAGTACTACCCGGGTGAGATTGCCCAGCTCGTCGTAGGTGTACTGCGTGGTCGCGGCATCCTCTGTCTTGCTGACGAGATCGCCGGTGTTGTTGTACACGTAGCTCGTCGCGCCGTACTGAGTCATTCGGTCCTGCGCGTCGTATTGCGTCGTCGAGACATCGCCCAGCGGCCCACTATAGCTGGTCCGACTGCTGTTGACGTCGTAGGTGAAGCTGATCGGCGTGGCGTTCTTGTTCGCCGTCAGCAAGCGGCCGGCGAGGTCGTACGTGTACATGAAGGTGTCGGTGGTGCCGGCGATGGACTCGATCTTCCGTGTGATGCGCCCGATCCCGTCGCGGGTGTACTGGGCTCGATAGACGTCGCTGCCGTTGTAGTGCACCCGATAGTCGGTCGGCTCGGCGTGGGTATTGTAGATCCAGCTATCGGTGACGCCGCCGAGGGTGGTGCCGGCGAGCAGCCCGCTCTGAGCATCCGGCGCGACGACCAAACTTCCGGCCTGGGTCAGGACGCTATCGGCGTCGTACGAAAAACTTGCAGCGTTGCCCCCATTGACGCTCTCCGACGCGACGCGGAAGTCATTGTCGTAGGTCCACGCGACGGTACTCGGCACGGGGCCCGTCAGTTGCTCGGAGCGCAGCAGATCGCCGTCGTACCCAAACACATGACCGATGCCGTCCGGCGCGGTTATGCCGGTCAGCAGACCCGTCGTCGTGTCGTAGCTCATGCCCAGCGAGCCGCGTGAGAAGGCGATGCTGCTGATCCGGCCCGCCGTGTCGTACACGGGCGTCACTGACGCTCCGTCCGGGCGCGACAGCAGCGTCAGTTGACGGTCGATGCTGAAACTGCTGTTGACCTCGTCGGGAACAACGCTCACCACGTCCGGCGGGTTGTATTGCGTCTCCAGGTCGACCGGGGAGTAGCTCATCTGGTGCGCCAGGCGTCCCGGTGGCGTGATGTGGGCGAGGTTGCCATTGGGGTCGTAGGTCGCCGTGACCACACGGCCATCCGGCAGCATCTCCGTCAGGGGCCGGCCGGCGGCATCGTAAGTGAACGAGACCATCCGGCCAATTGGATCGGTGATCGTCTGCACGTAGCTCTGCGCGTTGTACGAGTAAGTCGTCGTCCGCACTTCCGCTTCAGCGCCTTCCGTCATCGTGATCAAGCGGCCACGCACGTCATAGGTCATCGCCGCCGGCGCGAGCCCACCGAATTGTTCCGCCGTGCCCCGGCCTTGGTCGTCAATCGTGGCTGTGCCCTGGCGGTTTGCCGAAGTCGTGTTGGTAAACAGCTTGGTCGCCGCATCGTAGATGCTGGTGTCGGTGCGCCCGTTGATGGTGAAGGTTCTCGTGAGTTGCGTGACGCTCAGCGGATCGAGCGGGTTACTCTGTGTTGCCGTCGCCGTCTGGCCGATCGCCAGTGACAACCCGCCGGGCGTGCGTGAAACCAGCGTCTGCATCACGGGCGCCAGCATACCGAACTGTGGATCCGGCCCATCGACGCCGGCGATTGTCGTCCCATCGGCGAAACTCATCTTCCGGCTGCTGTCTTTGCCGTAGAGCGACTCTCGTTTCGTGCCGGACGGCGCCGTGACGACTTCGTGGCGCGTGCCGTCACTCAGAAACTCAACGCGATAGTCCGTCGTGCGCCCAAGACCGGTCGTGCGCGTGACCTCGTCGCCGTAGGAAATAGTGGCGTTCGGCGCGATGACGCTACGAGCCAGTATTTGCGACCCGCCCGCAGGGTCGATGTCGTGCGTCAGCAAACCGAGCGCGTCGTACTCGTACGTATAGGTGAAGCCACGCGGCGTCGTTCGGCTCGTCATGAGGCCGTCGGCGCTGGATTCAAACGTCATCGTCTCATTGGCCGGGTTGCTCAGGCTCGACAGCCAGCCGTTCGCATCAACGCTCAGCGTCGTGCGTTGGCCATACGGGCCGACGATCCCGGTCGGATTCCCGTTGCCGTCGTGCTCAATCGTCGTCGCGTTGTCGGTGCCGCCGGTCTTCTCGGTGATAGAGATCAGACGTCCACCAGCGTCGTAACCGAAGCTCAGCAGCACCGCGCCCGTCAGGGCATGACGTGTTTCGAGATGGCGTCCCGACGCGTCGAAGCGATACACGACGCTGCCATCCTCGGACGGGATGAGCAGGTCGCTGAGATCAAGACCCGGCAAGCGACGGCGGATGCGCCTGACCTGGGTTGCGTTGCCGTATGGGCTGCCAATGTAGATATCGCCAGCCGGGTCGACCGCGATGTAGCCTGGAAACCCGATGTTGGCTCCGACGGCTGGACCACCGTCGCCGTTGATCAGAAAACCGCCGGCCCGGTTGCCGGCGACGATGGTGGCAATGCCGCCGCGCAAACGCTTCAGCAACGTGGTGCTTCCGCCGGCCTGGGCATAGAACAAACTGCCGTCGGGCCCGAGGCTGATGTCGCCGGGTGTGTTGAGGTATTCTTCGGTTGCTGGCTTTCCGTCGACGAATTCATCGCCGCCGCCCGCCGCAACCGAGACAATGCCGGCGGTGTTGATGCGCAAGATGAAATAGTAGTCGCGACCATGGGTCCAACCGAAGTACACGCTGCCGTCCGGTGCAACCACCAGCCCATCGAAGCCTCCACCCAGTGCCGTACTGGCCGGGACGCCGTCGGGTGGGTTCGCATAGTAACCAACGAAGTCGTTGCCGTTGCCGCCCACGGTGTGGATGATGCCGTCGGGGCCCACGCGGCGGATTCGCTGGCCCGCATACTCGGCGAAGTACACGCTGCCATCGCCACCCACCGCCAGGTTTACCGGGAAATTGACCTGTGCCTGGACGGCGGGGATCTCATCGCCGTTGTATCCACCCGGTGTCTGCGGCTGGCCGGCGAACAGGTGGAGGACACCTGACGGGTCGATACGAAACACGAAGTCGTGCAGGTCGACGCCGTAGATACTTCCATCCGCGCCCACGGCGATATCCAGGGTGCCGGCCAGGTCGGCATCACGCGCCGGGATCTCGAACGTTTCGTATTGCCCGCCGCCACCGGCTACCGTGGAGATGATGCCGTTGATGTCGACGCGGTGAATGCGGTTGGCGCTGTCGAGGATATAGAGGCTGCCGTCCGGTCCCATGGTGAGCGACTTGACGAAGCCGATCGCGGCCAGGCGCGCTGGTCCGCCATCGCCGGTCTCGCCAAACACACCATTGCCGACGACAATGTCGATTTCCGGTCCCAGGGTGTCCACCTCGCTGCGCCGACTGCCGTCACCGAGATAGAGCACACGGCCAATCGGGTCGTACACGTGATGGTCACTCAGGTCCCACCCACCGAGGCCGACGCCGCTCGCGTCCCAGCCACCAGAGCCAACCAGCGTGGCATGCAGCACCGAGGCGGCCTGAAACGGCGCGCGCGCGCTGTGACCCAGTTGAATCAATCCGCTGCCGAACTCCGCGAAGCTTCGCACCTCAAACGACTGCTCCCCTGCTCGCACGCCGCGGCTCAGGTTGCCGGCATGGGGCACCGGGATCGGCGGCGCCGTGTAGTAAGCCGGGTAGTCGTATATCACTCGGACTGTGGCCGGCTGTGTGCCAATCACTCGGCGTCCGTAGGCATCGAAGCCGTCCCAGGTGAAGAGATAGTGTTGATTCGGCTGGGGCGGGAACGACTGCCTGATCAGTCGCCCGGCCACTTCGACCTCGAGTTCGATCTCGAAAACGCCCTCGGGCAACGTGTCGCGGCTGAGCGGGATATCGATCGTCCGCCCGTCCTTGCGGCCGGGAACGCGATCGCTGGCGTAGGTGAGCATAAACGGCGTGCCGACGATGTCGGCGCTCTCGCCAAGAGTCTGGTTCTCGCACTCGATGCTCGAGCCGCCGATCACGGTGCAGGCATGATCGAGCTTCTGACCCTGGAGCAGGTTCGCGATCTCCATGGGCGGTCCATTCGAAGTAGTGCCGAAGTTGGCGTCGAAGGTATCGCTGAAGTGCGCAATGGGGAGACGTTCGAGGCTCTGTCCCGGCGCATAGAGTATCGCCAGTTGCTGGCGCTCGGCATCGCTGACCCCGAGTGCCGCTAGCGCTGAAGCGCCGGCGGCGATGCCGCTGCCGTCGATGTCCAAATCGGCGAGGGCGGAGGTGACGCTCAAAATCTTGATGATCAGCCCGTCGGGTTCCGGTATCCACACGCCGCGATCACGATCGTATGACCCCAGTGGCACAGAGAGTCCGACCGGAAAACCGATGAAGTTCTCCACGTACATGACGATCGACGGCGTGAAGCGGATGGTCTTGGCGCCGGCTGCGACTTCTTCTTCGGCGGTAAACTCGGCGGCGTACGTGTACCCGCTCGTCGGTGGCAGCTCGGCCGGCATTGCTTTCCGGCCGTTGGGGCCGACGGTGAACTCGGTGGCGTGCAGCGTGAGGTGCGTGATGGGCTGTTCGCTGGCATCGGGCAACACCATCGTCGCTTGGGTGCCCGGCGGAAACAGCAGCGTTGCCTGGCGTGTGCCGTCGGCGTCGGTCATGACGCCACCGCGCGCCACTTGTGTCGTCGGCGCGGTCAGATCAACGGCCGTCACGTTGGGGTCGAGCGCGACCAACATCACCTCGTGCGGGCAGACATAGTCCTGCCACGGCGCTTGCACCTGGCGTTGTGCGGAGAGGTAGCCGGGTTTCTCGTAGACCACCGTGAGCAAGCCACCGCCGTTGACGGCGAGGTCGAACATCCCATCGGCGCGGGTGCTCGTACGGCCGAACTCGGCATGGTTGAGAACGCGGATGGCGACGCCCGCGAGCGGCGCCATCGACTGGTCGACGACATGACCGCGAATCACTGCCGCTCGTCGCGCGTCGATCGTGCCCGGCCCCACACCGACCTGCACCGCGGGTTGCCCCTGCGGCGGATCGTAGAGGAACGAGGTCGCGCTGCCGAGATCCGTGATGGTATTTTTCGACAGCGGCGGCGCGATGCCCGCGGGATCAGGTGCCGGCGCGTTCGGATCGCGCGTCGGTGTGACACTCGGCGTCACAGGCGTTGGCGACGGCATCGTCGGCGTCGCGCTCGGCGGTGGCGTCAGTGTTGGTGACAAGACGATTACGGTAGGCGATGCCGACGGTGTTGGCGTCGCCGTCGCGGTCGGCGTTGGCACCACGGGACAGTTGGTGAGCGCGTTGTTCACTGCAACAATCAACTCATCGACGGTAACGCTGTGACTGTCGTCCGAGTCGAATGATGGGCAGTCGTCGAGTGGTACCGTGCCGAGCGCAATGTTGACGCCGCGGATCAGCTCCTCGACGGTGACGGTGCCGAGACCGTCGCAGTCGCCGATGCAAGCGAACGCACGAACCGGCGCGGCCGCACTGCCGGCCATCAGCGCCGCTGTCATGAACGCATGGATCAGAAATCGCACAGGCCGCACGTTCCCTCCGTGGAGTTCGAATCGCAAGGGCGTTGACGCTTACAGCCGTTGGTCTTCCAAAGTCAACGAAGAATACTGATGAGGTTAACCGCGCTTGAGTGGGCCATGTTGAAAACGTCCATCGCTCAGAACCTCGATCACCCGTCCGCAAAACTCTTCTCGCGTCATCGACTCCAGTAGCGTCTTGTCCTCGCATCTGACGACGGTGCGCTCGCCCTTGGGCGTGTCGCAGATGGCGATGCCGTGCGAGATCTCGTCGCGATTGAACATCACGGTGTAACCGACGATCGTGGCCGGACCGACGTAGTCGCCGGTGAGTGGCACCGGAAGATCCCGCTCGGCAACAGCGCGCGTGATGTCCTTGTAGGTATACCCGCGATCACTTGGCCGATTCGAGAGCACGACACAGCCTTGCTTGCCGAAGATCCCGCTGAGGTTGGAGACCAGTCCGAATCGCGTCCGCGGCTCATTCGAACGCAACACCTCCACCATCCTCGCCACGCCCTCCAGGCTGAAACTATTGAAAGGGCCGCCGGCAAACGGCATCGCGCCAGTCACGGTGAGCGGACACACGTTTTCCAACTTCAGATCTTGCGCAAAGGATTGGATGGCGGAAGGGAAACAACTGTAGAGCTCCGCCGCCGTGAGGTCGGGCGTAGCGATCCCCGCGAGCGCGAGGACTCGCTCGCCGCACAGGACCGTGCCCGGATGGCTGTGCAGTTGTCGTTGTTGCGCGAGCACCACGACGTGCTTCGATTCCACCGCCGCCAACGGATAGATCCAACCGTCGCTTCTCAAGCCTAGCTGCTCCGCCTTCGCCGCCGAGGAAACGAGAATGGCCACCGCCTGGTTCACGTTCCATTGGGTGCAGTGGCGCTTGGTGTACGGAAAGGACACCATCGTGTTCTTCGCCGTGGCGTTGCGGATCTCTTCGGCACGCATCGGCTCGCGTCGCCACGCATGGGGATTCGCCGCGGCGATGTCGCTGAACGAACTATAGAGCCGGGCGACCTTGTCGCGATGCTCTTCGATGCCCAAGCCCTGATGATGACGCAGCGCCGACTCGATGATGGCGAAGTGCTCGGCGGGTAGATGCAGGCCGCGTTGGCCCTCGAGGTCGCTGGTGAACGGGTCCGGCGACGTGTGATGCACGTCGGGCGGCGGCGTATCCTCTGATTGCTGCGTGTCGCGTACCGGCTGTTGCGTGATCATGCTGCGCAGCTCGCGGAACTGCGCTTCACCGCCGGCGACGACACCGATCTGCTGTTCGCCAGCAGCAATGGCTCGACACAAATCGCTGAGGATGGTCAGTTGCAGGACGCCCAGATCCGAGATGACACTCTTCGCCAACGGGCAGCCGAGCGCGTCGGCGATCAACTTGCCGGGATTGCGATACTGCCACATCCCCTGCGGGACTGAGATCGATTCGAGCTGTCTCAGCATGTCCTCGGATGAACCCGCATCGCTCGCGGCGCTGCGTACCGCGCGCACCATCAACTGATACGGCTCGGCGCATTGGGTCGGATCGTCGGTCCGTTCTTGATGGAAGCCGATCCCGACGATAACCGGGGTGTTCGGCGCCAGCTCCTTCACTTGCTACTCGCCAGTGTAGACCGGCTTGCGCTTTTCGGCGAAGGCCTTCATGCCTTCGCGGGCATCCCTGGTGCCGAAGATCGGGCTGCCGTATTCGAGTTCTTTGACCAGCGCGTCGGCCTCGCTGACGCTCTCGTCGACCTCACGCAGCATGTGCATGAGGGCACGGATCGAGAGCGGGCCGTTCTCGCAAATCGTCGCCGCGATCTTCTTCGCTTCGATGAGCGCCTGTCCTTTGGGCACGAGTCGTCCGACCAAGCCGAACGCCAGCGCCTCTTTGGCGGTCACGTGTCGCCCCGTCAACAGAATCTCCGCCGCCAGTGTGTACGGAATCTGTCGCCGTAGTCGCACGCTGGAACCGCCGAGCGGGAAGAGTCCGCGTCGCGCCTCGGTAACACCGAAGACTGCGTCTTCGGCGGCGACACGGATGTCGGTGCCCTGCAGGATCTCGGTGCCGCCGGCGACGGCGTAGCCTTCGATCGCCGCAACAATTGGTTTGAGCGGTCGGTTGTGGCGCAGCAAGGCTTGCCAGTGGATGTCGGGCACTTCGGACATGAGCTGCATGAACTCGTCGTCTGATTCGCCGGCGCCCATCGCCTTGAGGTCGGCGCCGGCACAAAAGACGTCGCCACGGCCGGTGAGGATCGCCACGCGCAGCTCGGGATCATCGTCGAGCATGCGCCAGGCGCGATACATGCCGGCGAGCATTCCGGAGCTCAAGGCATTCTTCGCCTCGGGTCGGTTGAGGGTTACGGTCAACACGTGGCCGTTGCGTTCGATCAAGCAGTGCTCGGCATTCATGGACGCTCCTTACATCTCGAAGTCGCTAAAGAGTGGCTTGTGGCGATGGGCTCTGCACAAGACTTCCGGTAGTGGGTCCGTCATACCGGCGAAAGCCGGTATCCAGGCGGGCGTGAGGGTCGATCCTGGATTCCCGGCTTTCGCCGGAATGACGAGCGGAGACGTTGCTCCACTTTCTGCATAGCCGCTGCGATCCTGCTAAGGAAGAGCAGTCAGATACGGTCTACGTCCTTCGACGCGGGTTTGAGCTGCCGAGGAAGCTGACGCTGCTTTTCCTCGATGGAGCGGTACTTGAACACCCCGGGTTGAGTCTCGTTTTGGACACGCGAGAAGAATTTGTGGAGGTGCCAGCGCCGAACGAAGCCCTCCCAGATCCGAGGGTCGCCGGGCTCCCGCCACAGGCTTCGGCGCGCGCCGTCGACGGTGCGAAATTTTCTGACCGGCATTGTCAGTCCTTCAGATTGAATTTCTCCTTGAGAACCTGAGCGTCGGCTTTGTCCCGCAGTCTCACGGTGTCGCGCTTCATGCGATACAGCGTCTGCGGCGTGGCAACGTTGACCGGGACATCGCCGTACACATGGACGGTCGCCTCCAAATCATCGTAGCCGAATGCCTCACCCAGGCGCGACAGAATATCCAGCGTGGTCCCGTCGGGGGCTACGTACTGGATGGCCGGAAACTCGCCGGCGAGGTCCGTCGCGGTGATCTCATCGATGGAAGGATCCTGCCACACACGCCGCAGGGCACGTCGCAAGCGGTCGATGTTTTGCGGTGTCGGCCTCACAAAGAGATCGACGTCTTCGGTGAGTCGCCCGATACCGTGTACGTCGAGCGCGAGCGCACCGATCAGCACGTACTCGACCTTCTCGTCGTACAGGGCCATGAGGAGCGCCCGGATCGTCTCAGGTTCCATCGTGCCGGTTCCTTTAGCACACCAGCGACTTCCGTGCTCCACGCCATGAGGGTCACCGGCACCACGTGGCGTCGCGTCGATCACGCAATGCTCGGCGTTCATGGACGCTCCTTTGTCTTCATCGCGAAGGCGTTGAGGGGCGATTTGCGGCGATGGGTTTCGCACACGAATTCCGACAGTGGGTCTGTCATACCGGCGAAAGCCGGCATCCAGGCAGAGAGTGAGGCTCGCGGGTGCCGACCTGCTTGCGCTAGACCGGTCCGCGGGCAATTCTATGCGCCGGCAGCCCGAGCGCTGCTCGTTGGGCATCATCACATTTCGTCGAAGGAGGTCGTGTCATGGAATTGCAAGGTGGATGTTACTGCGGCGCGCTTCGCTACGAGGCTAAGGGCGACCCGCTGTTCAAAGGCCAGTGCCATTGCCGAGAATGCCAGTACATCTCGGGCGGGCACCCCAATGTCGTCATGGCCATGGCCGAACCCGGCTTCACGTACACCAAGGGCGCGCCGAAGCAGTTCCGCCGCGGCGATCTCGCGAAACCAGTGACGCGCGAGTTCTGCGCTGAATGCGGTACGCACATCTTGGCCAAGTCTCCGAGTATGCCCGGCGCCTTGATCCTCAAGGTGGGGACGCTCGACGATCCCAGCGTCTACGGTGGACTGCAGATGGTGATCTTCACCATCGACAAGCAGGGCTTCCACCACATTCCGGAAGGCGTACCCACGTTCGAACGCGCTCCGGGGTGAGATCGCGCCGCCGAGTTCAGGAATCGGAGAGGTTTGTCTCTTCGGCAGCTACGCCGCTGTAAGACACCGCCCGGCGTTGCCGCGCGCGAAGAGTGCGGGGGGATTGAACCCGAACTCTAGCGGGACGCGCGCGCATGCTCATGCGCCGCCCGCAACTCCGTCGGCGCCGGAAGAGCGTTGCGAAGCGTCGCTGGAATAGGGGTCTGACGGACTTGCCGAATCAGGCGATCGGGACTCCCAGAGACGTGTTGATATCGCGAACGAGGTTTTTGACCCAACTGTTGTAATTTTGGTGGATCACTTCTTCGCCGTTTGGCTTTCGTTGGTAGAGCAGCTCCGTACTTCCCGCGTACCGGATTGAGTACGAGTTATCGGTGTACTCGATTCGAACCACGGCCTGGTGGCTTCGGAGGTTGAGCGTACCGGTGATGACGCCCGGCGCGTCCTTGGTCGCGAGCCAGCGGCGGTTGGCGAGCGCCTTCAGGATAGCCTGCTCGACGGTGTCGGGATTGCGCGCGGGGAACTCGATCCGAGGATTGTAGATCGGAGCGGCTCGACACGCGGTCACGATCAGCGCGAGCAACACGATCAATGACGGGGTCCTATGACGACGAGCCATTTTCACTCCTCCCGTTCGGCGATGTCTCCAATGCAACGTCAGGGCTATCCATCGTTCGGCCGAGATGTGGCGTTTGCACGGCTGGCTGCGCCATCGCGGCCGGATGACGGAAGGGTCTCGTATGTCGGCGTCGCTCCCATCTGCGCGACTGTCTGCCGGACCTTCTAACCGAGATCGATGACGTCGCGCAAATCAGCGCGAGGACTGCGACGATGAGCGATGGTTTGGAGGATGAACGTTTGAAAACCACACGCCTCGAGGCGGCACCTATCTGGCCGGCCTGCCGCGTGCAGTGATGGCGGCCGATGCCTGCGCCGACCATCGCCGAGCTCGGGAACGTCTCTCCCGCCGCGCCGCGGCGCTGTGAGCTCATCTACGCGCTGGCATTCGGACCGGGCGTCGGGTAACGCTGAGTCCGCATGCGTAGATCCGGCATCGGCCGACTGGCAAAGCGTCCTACACTCCGGGCGCTGATCGCGCTGGTGGCGCTGCTCGGAATCGGTGCTGTCGTCGGGGCGCTGGTGCGCTGGCGGGCGAGTGGACGGCCGCTCAACGCCATCATCATTCTCGTCGATACGCTGCGCGCCGATCATCTGAGCCTCTACGGCTACGAGCGTGCGACCAGCCCCAACCTCGACCGCTTCTTTCGCCAGGGCGTCGTCTTTCGCGCCGCGCGCTCGCAGGCGCCCTGCACCTTCCCCTCGGTGAACTCGCTGCTCACCTCGCACTATCCGAGCCAGTTCCTCGCGCAGCCCGAGAAGCGCATGGGCATCCCCGACGACGTCCCTTCGATCGCGGAGATCCTGCACGCCCGCGGCTACGCCACGGTCGCCGTCTCGGCCAGCCCGGTGGTGAGCAAGACCGGCACCCAGCACAACAAGTTCGGCGGCTTCGGCCGCGGCTTCGACGCGTTCGACGAGAACTCTGCTGCTTTCCGACCGCGAGTTGGGTGAACGAGCACTTCGCCGCCCGTCTGGCGGAGTTGAAAGAGCCCTTCTTCGCCTACCTCCACTACATAGACCCTCACTATCCCTATCGTCCCCCCCCCCGAGTACAAGAAGCGCTTCGCGGCACTTGATTACGACGGCCCCGATTACGTGCGGGACGGCAATCCCAACCCGATCGCCGTCGCGATCGACGACGCGATCCAATCGCAGAAGCCGCGGCCCGAATTCCCACCCGTGGACGTGCAACATTTGATGGACCTCTACGACGATGAGATCGGCTCCCTCGACGAAGAGCTCGCCGTGCTTCTGGCCGACCTGGAGAAGCGCGGCCTGCTGGAGCGTACGATCGTGGTTCTGGCCGCCGATAACGGCGAGCAGTTCCTCGAGCACGGCTTCCTGAAGCACGGTTACACGCTCTACGACACCGATATTCACACCCCACTCGCCTGGCGCATACCGGGTGTCGGCCCCGGCGAGATCTCCGCCCCGGTGCAGAACCTCGATCTCGTACCGACGCTGCTCGACTACCTGGGAGTGCGCCTCGACTCGCTCGCGCTCGAAGGGCGTAGTCTGCGCGGCTTGATCGAGGGCACTAGCAGTGGCGCCCGCAGGTGGCACCTATGCCTTCGCCATGCAGGACCTCAAACGCGCCGTCGCCGACGACCGCTACAAGCTCCTCTTCAGTGCGCGGACGAAGCAGTTCGAGCTCGTCGATCTGCGCGCCGACCCGGGCGAGCGCGCCGATGTGCTGGCGCACAACCCGGAGGCTTTTCTGCGCCTGCAGCCGCTCCTGAAAGAGTGGGAGATGAAGATGGCGCGCGGCAGACCGGAGGAGTTGGAGCGCGCCGGCCAGGAAGTGCAGGAGCGCCTGCGCGCCCTCGGCTATCTGCCTTGATCCGGTCGCCGGGTCGAAGGCCCCGCCTCATCAGCAACTGCTACCATCGCCTTCGCACACCCCGCAAGGATCCAGTTTGGCGTCGCCATGACAGACCATGTGGCAGTCTCGGTCTTCCGGAAAACACTCGAGAATGACCGCACAGCCGGTCGGAGGATGTGGAACACAGCTTCCAGCTCCTCCCGATTTCGTGGTCACAACCACCAAGGCGTCGGGGTCTGCATCGAGGGGCGTGCCAATTGCCATGTTGCAGGTGACCATAGTTTCGCTGTTTGCGCCACCAACGTGGGTGGGACTGACACACTCGATGTTACCGACAGTGATGCTGACGAGGTCGTCTTGATCGAGACTCAGCCGGACCCCGGAGATCGTCATCGCAGCCGCCGAATCGATGGTCACGGTGTAGGGAGACACCGTGGTGACGTTTGGCGGTGAAAAGGCGCAGGAGTACGAGCCGGGAGTGTTGGTGCAGGCGCCGAACTTGCCGCACGGGCACGCGGGGTACGCGCCATACACGCCCGGGCAGACCGCGCACTCGTCGATGTCGACGCAGGCGCTGCCGTCGAAGTGGTAGCCCGGGTCGCAGTCGGGCGTGGCGGTGGGTGTCGTGGTCGGGGTGGTGGTCGGCGTCGTGGTCGGGGTGCTAGTCGGCGTGTGCGTGGGCGTCGCCGTGGGGGTGTCCGTCGGCGTGGCCGTTGCCGTCCCCGACGGTGTTACCGTGGGCGTTTGCGTTGGCGTGTTGCTGGCGGTCTGGGTCGGGGTGCTAGTCGGTGTCGCGCTTGGCGACGCGGTCGGGCTTGCGGTGGTCGGAGTCGTCGCGCTGATCCGACTGATGTCGAATCGCATGTACAGGTTGACGCCGTCGGCCGTCATGAACACCGCGATCAGATCCTCCGCCGGGTCATTGTTGCTGCTGTCGCCCGCCGGGTCGGTGGCCGTTGGCGCGAGACCGGACCAGTCCGGCACCTGACCATCCATGACGATGGTCACCGCAAACGCCGTGAGCACGCTCCCGGCCGTGACAATGGCTACCAGCAGCGCGGCGTGAAACGGCTTCACTCGCCGCCGCAGCCCCCACCAAGCGACGGCCACGAGCAATACGACTCCCAGAATCGTCCCCGTCGGCGACAGTGCGGGCGCGGTGGATGCCCTCGCCAATTGGAAGAGGATCGGCGCGCCGCCCAACCCGCCCGTCGTGCTCAGCACGATGTCACTGCCCGGATCGCTCCGACTCGCCGTAAAGTACACCCGCACGCGCGGAGTCCCCCCGAGCAGCGCGCGCGGTATGAAGCCTTCGACGACATCGACGCCGCCGACACCGTTGCCGACGCCAACCGGCCAGCCGCCCTCGGAAACGGGCACAGGCGTGTCGAAGATCGCGCCGCCGATGCAGAGGCTGCGGGTGATGCCGGTGATCGATCCACCGGTCCCATCGCGGCTCACCGCGACGCTGACGATCTGCTCGATGCCGTGGACCGTCTGATTGCCGACGATCGCATCATCGACAGCGACATCGCACCCGGTGGCGGAATCGACGTCGCTATCGAAGAGCACCTGAGAGACGTAGGCGTCGGGTGCAGCGACCGCCGCCGTCGGCGCAGCCACGCCGAGGATCCCGATCAGCAATGATACCCAACGAACGATCTCGCGTAGGTTCACAATGAACTCGGTCTCTCGCTGCACTCGGGCTGGACGTCGATTTGCGCTGCGGAAACGCGCCGCACTGGCGTTCGCCGATAGCACCGCCATGGCCGCGATACAACGGAAAAATGGGACCGTGATGTTGTGTTGCCCAACCGCGTGGCCATACGCGCGTCGCGTGTTCGGGTTGCGACCACCACGAAAGAAAGCGCCGCCGTCAACATGATCGCGCCCGGCCGGTTTCGGATTCCATGCCCCCCAATTCTTACCCCAGGCGGACGACGTGAACCTAAAATCTAACCCGAATTTTCGAAAAAATTAGCGGTCCACGTTCTTGCCTGGCGGGGGGAATTGAACCCGGTCCCGAAGGAGATGACGGGATACCAGATGATGAAGAATCGCCGAGTTAGCGTCCGCCACCCTACTACCAGCTCACGTCAATTCACGTCATTTGGGTACCCCGTGCCCACTCGCCAAACGCCGATGCTGAGCCGCCGGCGCAAGACGAGCGCGAGGCTGGCCTCTTTTGGCTTCACTGCTTAATGGACCCGAGCACTCCCGCTGATTTGTGCAGTGCCCCGACTTACACCACGACCCAGGGTCGCAAGGACCCCCGTCACGACAGATCACGGCCGTACCAAATAATGGGAGGTCGACCTTGACTGCTCCGTAGAATTGTTTGTCATTCTCGCTGCCCTCATCATCAAACGGGGCGGGTGTCGAAATGCGAAATAGGTTGTCGGCGCCTGTGTTGACGTCATAGAGCTGTGTCCTCGGCCTATAGCAATGATCATCGCCGTGCACGTACACGTATTCGATGTTGGGATGATCTTGCGCGGAATGGTTCAGGAAACTGAAGAAACCATCGTCACCGCCAAGCCCTGGTGTGCCATCCTTCGTGCTCGTCGGACCCGGTTTATCCGGATAAGGATCACACCGCCCCCCCAAACCTCCCCCGGAATTTCGGCTTGGGCGAAGATGACTATTGTTCCCTTCGCGTCAGGCAATGATTTCTCGGCCTCTCTCAACCAGACCTGGTCGGCCCGTCCTCGCTGAACAAACTCTACTTCCTCCGTCGCCGTTGCTGTTCTTCCGAGAGAGACAAGATTAACCGTGATGAATACCAGGCCCGGCAGACCTTCCAAGGTCCATCGCTGATTCTCCGGGTAGTCTCCTGGTTTCTCCTGGTGCGTTGTGGGGTTTGGCTCGTGATCGTGCGACCCGGGGGCACGGAAGAAGACATCTCTAACATCCTCAAGCGGGAAATAGATATCCTCATAGTAATCCTTCGTCGGGGTGGGGGGCTCGTGTTTCGCTGCATGCCCGCAGTCGATCCATTCATTGTCACCAGGCACATAGACCCACGGAACCTTGGGGACCGAGGATTTCAGCGGATTCGACAGCGTCGACAACACGGCGAATACGTCTGTTAGATCTTCATGTTTACACGGTTGGTTGTTGGGGACAATGTCGCCAACGTGAACGACAAAGGCGGGTGGCGGCTGCAGCTTGGCTATTGTCTGGATCAGCTGCTGAAAATCGACTCTCCATGGCGGCTCCTTCGGCCTTCCCTCCGGTATGTCTCCGATGACGACGAATGAGATGTCGCCCTGCTTGACTCCGGCGGAGGCCGAACAGGCGAGCAGCGCAACAACCGCCAACGGCCTCATCAACCGCCGAATACAGAAGTGGTCGCATTGGACAGCGGAGCTGCGGTGCACATTGCTGGTGACTCGACTCATCTTTGACCTCCACCTTCAAGTCCGCAATCGCGTACTCAGCACGCGCCAACGATTCGAGCGCCGCCGGTCGATCCATTCTCGCCTCGCGCGGGGAGCAACTTCGGCGGACACACCGTCTGAACCACGCAGCGCGAAGGAGGGTCAGGCAGCCAGATTCCTAACCTTCTTCTCCAGCGCCTTGCGCTTCTTGCCGACTCTCCAGAGATCGTACTGGGTTTGCTGGTTCATCCAGCTTTCCGCGGTGGTGTCGAACGCGATGGCCAATCGAACGGCCATCTCCGGGCTGATGCCGGCTCGCCCGTTGAGGATCTCGGAGAGAGTCTTGCGACTCACCCGTAGTGCCTTGGCGGCGTCCGACACCGACAGCCCGAGCGGGGCGAGACACAAATCGCGAATGATCTCTCCCGGATGGGGTGGATTGTGCATGCGACGCTCCTCCTAATGATAGTCAACGTAATCGACATCGACGGCATCCTTGCCCTCGAAACGGAAGACCACGCGCCAATTGCCACTCACGTCTACGGCCCAGGCGCCCTTCAGTCGACCCTTCAGCGGATGCAGGCGCAGGCCGGGCAAATTCATATCGCGAGGCTCGGCCGACGCGTCGAGTCGAGCGAGAACAAGCCGAAGCCGCCTCGCGTGCTCCGGCCGAATGCCACGGGTGTTCCCGGATTCAAAGAATGCCCGCAAGCCCTTGTGGCGCCACCGCCGGATCACGCTCGCTTGTAACCCGTGGGGTTACATGAGTCAAATGGACTGCGATCGGCGGCGCTGCGCCACGACCGGCACCGGATGGGCACCAACGTCTTCGCGAAGTTCGCGAATTCAAGCAGTGGAGAAGTGGAGGCGGGGGGAATTGAACCCCCGTCCGGAAGCGGTCGACCTGGGCGTCTACGTGCGTAGTCTCGTGCTTTGATCTCGCGGGCGGAGCTCCCACGGACAAGATCTCCGCCAACCAGCTCGTGGGTTTTCGTCGGTGGCGCCCGAGCGCTCGCCACCGCTTATCCCGATTTGCGTCGCCTAGTCCCACCCTACGGGCTCGAGCAGGCTAGACGTGGTGGCCCTTAGGCCGCCAGTGCTAGAGGTTCGTCTGCGTTTAAGCAGCCCTGGGGTTTTACGGTACCCAGGATCCCGTGCACGCAACCTCGGCGTTCCTACCCCCGTCGAACCCAGTTCGCCCCCGTATCGAGTGACGAGTGAGCAGTGACGAGTGTTGAGTCACCGATCCTCAAAGAACCGTGCTGAACTTAGCGACTCGGGCACTGATCCGCAACCGAGAGGTTCCACGGCGCAAGAGACAGATCGGCCTCATCACTGATCGCGCCGCCGTCGCATGGCGCGATCGACTTCTCTATTGGTCTCGCGTTCCTTGATCGTTTCGCGCTTGTCGTACTGCTTCTTGCCGCGTGCCACCCCAAGCTCGACTTTGGCGCGGCCGTTTTTGAAATACATCCGCAACGGAATCAACGTCAGGCCCTTCTCTTTCACCTTGCCGGTGAGGCGATCAATCTCGCGCGCATGCAGCAACAGCTTGCGCTTGCGGACGGGCTCATGGCCGAACTGTGCGGCGGGGTTGTACTCGCTGATGTGCGCGTTCGCGAGCCAGGCCTCGCCGCGCTCGATGCGGGCGTGGCTGTCCTTGAGCTGCGCCTTGCCGGCGCGCAGCGACTTGACCTCGCTGCCGGTTAACACCAGCCCGGCTTCGATGGTTTCTTCGATGAAGTAGTCGTGTCGCGCGCGGCGATTGATGGTGATGATCTTCACGCCGTCGCTTCGCTGCAAACCCGCCATGGCGGGGTTCAGGTATCAGGTGCCGCCAATCAACGCGAGTCGGCGCCGCGCGAGTTCACCCCCGACATTGCGTCACGCCGAGAACAGCCTACGTGCGCTCCGCCGAGGTTAGCGGTGGCGCACGGAAGCGCGCGCGAGCTTCGTCGTGATCGGCGCCCCGATCGTGTGCATTGTTCGTTCCACGCGCATTGCCACGACGGCATCCATGCACAACGGCGGACGTCGACTACTTCACGCTCTTCCGAATGAGGGTCTGGTCGTACGGTCGGTCGCGAAGTCGGAACTTGACTCGTCTCCCATCGGAATCGACGCGGGTGACAATCTCGCAACTCTCCAGGTCGAGCTTCCGGGCGAGTAAGTCGTCCCGACACCACGAGACCTTGAATCCGCTGGCCTCCTCTTCGGCGACGATTCCAACATCGACCGGGTAAGCGGGATCAACGAACTTCTCACTGGGTATCGATTCAGTCGCGGGCCGCGATGAGGCGGCAAGCGCAAAGCGTTGGCCGCGCGGGGTGATGGTCAACGTCGTGAACGCGCGATTGATTGAGTTGCTCGCGTGACCCTGCGCGTAGCCCTGATGAACCAAGTAGTACGCCGCCGGGTTGACGCGCCGAACTTCCCAACCAAGAAACTGGGCCAAGTCGTCGAGCGATCCGCCACCAGCGTTCATCGCAGCGATCGCCAACGCAGGCGCGTCCGCGACGGGATCCGAACCTCTGAGTACCGGATCAGTCAGGAAGAACAGTTCAGGTGTCGCACCCACGCTGTGTGCGCCGATTGGGCTATTGCAGTCTTCGAGCAGTTTGACCAGCCCGTGCTCGCGCAGTTCGTCCAACACGAGGAGGAGAGTTTCCGCACTAACGCCGAGCTCCGTCTCGATTGATTCAACTGCGAGCCACACCTCGTCTTCAACGCCGTATACGGCGTGCCTGTTAAGCATGGCCGCCAACCGTTGAGCCGATCTGGATAGGCCGCTCCCCGCTAGCAGTGTTTCGTGACTCGCGTGAAGTAGCGGGCTCAACGGAGGCTTGACCTGAGCCTCACAGCACGCGTCGACGAGCTCGCGCACTCCATCGTCATAGCTGACATCGGATATTCGAATCCAACGAATGCTCCGCAACGTCACGGGCACTTCGCTGTCTTCTACGCCGCAAAGGATTGGGATCAGTCGGCAAGCGCCGGCAATTCGCTGTACCAGCGCCGCGTCTAGTTCGGTCTGGACCCACTCGGACTCAAGGCTGTTGGGCGACAGCAAGGCGAGAAAGTGCGTCGCGGTACTAATGCCTTGATCGATCCTTCTACGCAGACTGTCGCCCGGCTTGATTTCCCATTTGTCAAACCAGACATCGACGCCGCTTTGCAGCAGATCGTTCGCCAACCGCTCAACGAGCGGCTTGTCCTTGCTTGAATGGCAAAGAAACGCTCGCGGCTGCATCTTGTCTGCCAACCTAAATCTACCAGTTCACCACTCGCAACTCCGCTTGCCCGGCCTGCTCGGCGCGGCGCTCGACGATTTGGTTACGGTCGTCGACGAAGACGACCTTCGGTTCCCACGCGCGGGCCTCGGACTCGCTCATCCAGCCGAAGGTGGCAATGATGACGAGGTCGCCTTTGTTCGCCTTGTGAGCGGCGGCGCCGTTGATGCACACCACGCCCGAACCCGGCTGGCCTCTCAATGCGTATGTCCGGAAGCGTTCACCGTTGGTGACGTTCCAGATCTCGACTTCCTGATGCGGCAGGATATCGGCCGCATCGAGCAGCAGCGCATCGATGGTGACGCTGCCTTCGTAGTGCAGATCGGCGCCGGTAACAGTGGCGCGGTGGATCTTACTGCGCAGCATGTTGCGGTACATCAGCCCTCTCCCCATGCGGCCGCTCGGCCGAGCATCGTATTGTCGATCAGACGGGTCGACCCGAACCACACCGCCAACGCCAGCAGCGTCGGCCCCGCGATGCGTTCAACCGGGCGCAGCGACTCGGGATCGCTGAGCGTCACGTAGTCAATGCGCGCGCGCGGTTCGCCGGCAATGAACGTCCGCACACGGTCGAGCACGATCGCCGCCGAGCGCTCGCCCTGTTGCACGGCGGCCTCCGCCACGCCGAGGGCTCGCGACAAGCAGCGCGCGGCGGTGCGATCGGCCGGCGCCAGGTAGGCGTTGCGCGAGCTCATCGCCAGCCCGTCGGCCTCGCGGACTATCGACCCGCCGATGATCTCGATATCGAAGTCGAGATCGCGCACCATGCGGCGGAGCGCCACCAGTTGCTGGAAGTCCTTCTCACCGAACACGGCGACGTGTGGATGCACCGCGTTGAAGAGCTTGGCCACCACCGTAGTTACGCCGCGAAAGTGCCCCGGTCTTTTCTCGCCGCACAACCCTTGTGTCACGTGCTCGACGTTCACCGAAGTCTGAAAGCCTTCGGGGTACATCTCGGCGGCCAGCGGCAGATACAGCACATCGGTGCCGGCGTCGGTGAGCAGCTTGGTGTCGCGTTCGATATCGCGCGGATAGCGGTCGAGGTCTTCATTGTGTCCGAACTGCAGTGGGTTGACGAAGATTGACGCAACGACCTGATCGGCATGCCGGCGCGCTTCGGCAACCAAGCTGAGATGCCCCGCGTGCAGAAAGCCCATCGTCGGTACGAAGGCAATGCGCTGCCCGTTTGTGCGGGCACGATCGGCCCAGGTCCGCATCGCTCGGATACTGGTGATGGTTTCCATTTGCGTTACCCCTGCGCCGCGACCTTGCCGGGAACCGGCGTGAGCGAATGAAAGGCGTGCTGATCGGTGGGGAACACGCCGCTGCGCACATCTTCCACGTAAGCACGCACCGCTTCGCTGGCGACGTGCCACACTTCGGCGTAACGCTTCGCAAACCGCGGCGACATGCTCTCGCTCAGACCGAGCACGTCGTGCAGCACCAAAATCTGCCCGTCACAGTCCGGCCCCGCGCCAATGCCTACGGTAGGGATGCTGAGGCGCTCGGTGATCTCGGTCGCAAGATCACGCGGGATGCCTTCCAACACGACGGCGAACGCGCCGGCATCTTCGACCGCCAGCGCATCGTCGATCACGCGCTCGCGCTGACCCACTTTCGAGCCACGTTGACGCCCCTGCACTTTGTGACCGCCCATGCGATGCACCGACTGCGGCGTGAGCCCGATGTGCCCCATGATCGGAATGTCGACCGACGCGATCGCGCGGATGGTCTCGGCCACCGCCACGCCGCCTTCGAGTTTCACCGCCTCGACATTGCCGTCCTTGATCAGACGGCCGGCATTCGCCACCGCATCGTGAACCGTCACCTGGTAGGACAGGAACGGCAGATCACCGACCACCAGCGCGCGCGGTCGCGCGCGCGTGACCATGCGGCAGTGGTAGATCATCTCGTCCATGCTGACCGGCAAGGTGGTATCGAGCCCTTGCACGACCATGCCGAGCGAATCGCCGACGAGGATCAGGTCGATCCCGGCACTGTCGACGATGCGGGTGAACGGAAAATCGTAGGCCGTGATGGCGACGATCGGTTCGCCCACGCCTTTACGTTTGAGAAGATCCGGGACTGTGACTTTGCGCTCCATAACGCCTCCCGAACCGGTTGGAGGGGCCTTTGCCAACGCAAAGTCGGAGTTGAGATGAGTCGCGGAGGAGAAGTGTCGAGCTGGATTGAGTCGGCCGCGTTCTGACCGCTCGTACCCGAACTCCGCATCAACGAGTCACGAAACTCCGAAGTGCCGCTCCGTCTCGGTCCATCTGCCCGGCCGCAGCCGGGGGTTATTTGGATCCAAGCGGAATGTAGTGTTGCACTCCTTGCCCCATGCTTTTGATCTCGCGGATCAGGTCCGCCATCTCGTCGGAGTTCGCCACGAAGTCGATCGCCGACGAGTTGACCACCAGCAGGGGCGTTTCGTCATAGTAGAAAAAGTAGTCTCGATAGGCCTCCGCTACACGTTCGATGTACTCGGGCGCGATCCGCCGCTCGTAGTCCCGGTCCCGCTTGCGTAGCCGCGTGAGCAAAACGTCGGAACGGGCTTGGAGATAGACGACCAAGTCCGGTTTCGGCAGGCGAGCGTCGAGCAAGCCAAAGAGCTGGCGGTAGAGAGCGAGTTCATCGGAGTCCAGATTCAGTTGCGCAAATATCTGATCCTTCGCGAACAGGTAATCGACGACGGTATTTTGGCTGAAGAGATCTTGTTGTGCAAGCTCTCGTTGCTGGCGATAGCGCGTGAGCAGGAAAAAGAGTTGGGCCTGGAACGCGAACTGACGGGGCTTCTCATAGAATTTCTTGAGGAACGGGTTCTCCTCCACCTGCTCCAGAACCAAGCGGGCGCCAAAGGCGTCGGCTAACAGCCGCGCCAGCGTCGTCTTACCGACCCCTATAGGGCCTTCCACGACGATGTACCGCGAGCCCTTCACCGCCGCCTCCGTGTCCGCAACGGCGCACTACCACACCGCACAATGTAGTGTCCAGACGAATTCGCGCGAATCCAGCGCGAATCGTCGGCGCACACGGGTATGGTAAGGTGACGCGCATGGATCGGCAGGCGCTGCAACAGATGATCGGCCGGGTGCTCATGGTCGGCATCCCCGGCGTCGAGTTGGACGAAGCCACTGCGGCGACGTTGCGGCGGTTGCACATCGGCGGCGTGATTCTGTTTCGCCGCAATGTGGGCACGCCGACGCAGCTCGCCGCCCTGACTGCCGCGCTGCATGCGTTGCCCGCTCGGCCACTGGTCTCCATTGACCACGAAGGCGGTCGGGTCATGCGACTCGGCGCACCGTTTACCTCGTTTCCCGCGATGGCAGTTGTGGGCGCGACCGGCGACAGCACAGTTGCACGGCAGGTCGGCCGCGCGATGGGAGCCGAGCTGTCTGCTGTTGGTATCGATTTGGATTTCGCGCCCGTACTCGATGTCCACTCCAACGCCGCCAACCCCGTGATCGGTGACCGCTCGTTCAGCAGCGACCCGAGTGTCGTTACGACGATGGGCATTGCGCTGATGCACGGTCTGTACGAGGGCGGCGTACTGTCGTGCGGCAAGCACTTCCCTGGGCACGGCGATACCGACACCGACTCGCATCTAACGCTGCCGACTGTGCGGCGCACGCGCACTGAATTGGATCGCATCGAGTTGCCGCCCTTCCGCGCCGCCATCGCAGCCGGCGTACCGCTGCTGCTGACTGCGCACGTGCTGTACCCAGCCCTCGACCCGCACCGACCGGCGACGCTGTCGCCGTTGATCCTGCGCGATCTCCTGCGCACGGAGCTCGGCTTTGCCGGCGTGATCGCCAGCGACGACTTGGAGATGCGCGCCATCAGCGGTCATCACGATATCGGTGATGCGGCCGTCGCGACGTTGAATGCCGGCGTAGACTTGCTGCTTGTGTGCAACGATTTTGCCAAAGCGGAAGTCGCGAGCGCGGCGATCGAGCGGGCGGTGATCGACGGTGTGCTGTCAGCCAACGTTGTTGAAGCCGCCGCCGGACGGGTCAACCGACTGACGAAACCGCACCGGTCGTCGATCGCGCTCGCGGATTTGCCGATCGCCGAACACGCCGCGCTCGCGGCGCGTCTGCGCGCACAGAAGTAACAGCCTGTTGAAAAGCTCCGCATGCTTCGAGACGCGCCTGTCGGCGCTCCTCAGCATGAGCGGTTCTTCCCTTCTGCCACAACACTTTTCCGCTCACCCTGAGGAGGCGCGAAGCGCCGTCTCGAAGCCTGTCCTGAGCCCGTCGAAGGGGGGCGTGGCACTAACGGGCTGCTAGCGTGAACCCGTCTTGCGACTAACGACGCGCGGTTCTCCGCGCACCAAACGCGCGAGGGATTTGCTGTACGGCGGACGCGCCACGCCGCGTTCAGTGATGATAGCGGTAACCAACTCGTGCGGCGTCACGTCGAACGCGGGGTTGGCGATGCGGATACCCGCCGGCGCGATCTGTCGGTCGCCGATGTGCGTAACCTCACGAGCGGCGCGCTCCTCGATCGGGATGTCTTCACCACGTTTGCAGGCCAGATCGATCGACGAGGTCGGCGCCGCAACATAAAACGGCACGCGATGCCGCGCCGCCAGCACCGCGAGCGTGTACGTCCCGATCTTGTTGGCGACATCGCCGTTGGCCGCGGTCCGGTCGGTGCCCACCACCACACACTCGATCGCACCGGCCTTCATGAAGTGACCCACCATGCTGTCGGTGATCAGCGTAACCGGGATACCGTCCTTCTTCAGTTCCCAGGCGGTCAAGCGCGCACCCTGCAGAAATGGACGCGTCTCGGTCGCAAACACATTGATCCGGCGACCCGACTCGACTGCGGCGCGGATCACGCCAAGCGCGGTACCATATCCAGCGGTGGCCAACGCGCCGGCGTTGCAGTGCGTCAGTACGGTCGCCTTCGCCGGCACCAACTCCGCGCCGTAGGCTCCGAGCGCCCGATTGGCGGCGATGTCTTCTCGGTGGATTGTGAGCGCTTCCTGACGCAACAGGTCGCGGACGGTGTCGGGGCTGCTGCCGCGAGCGCGCTTGAATACCCGCTGCATGCGTTCGATCGCCCAGAACAGATTGACCGCGGTTGGGCGGGTCGCCGCAAACATCCGGCACCAGCGATCGAACGCGCGCGCCATCTCGCTCGGTCGCGCGTGCGCCATCCCCAGCGCGATTCCCATCGCCGCCGCCACACCGATGGCCGGCGCGCCGCGCACGACCATATCTTTGATCGCCACCGCAACTTCGCGCGCGTCACGATAAACGCGATAGACCTCGCGCGTCGGCAGCAGCCGCTGATCGATCATCACCACTGTGCCGTTGCGCCATTCGACGGTTCGAATCACTGTCCCCTCACGCGAGGCGATTCCCTTACGTTTGCGATGGCGACAGGTCAAGGTCATGTTTCGCAGTCAGCGGTGGATGCAGCGGCGGCCAGACGCGAAACGTGCTGCCGGCCTCGGGGGCGCTCTCGACGGCGATGCGCCCGCCGAGCATGCTCACCAACAGCTGAACGAGGTAGAGCCCGAACCCCACCCCGCCGCGCTGCGGCCCGTTGCCGGGTGCGACCTGATGAAACGGATCGAAGATCGCGGCCAGTTGGTCGGGCGCGATGCCGACGCCGGTATCGGTCACGGTGATTTCGATCCCGCCGTCGCGCGCCGAGGCGACCAGACGAATCTCCCCTTCGCGCGTAAACTTCGCCGCGTTCGACAACAGATTGCGCGCGATCTCGCGCACCTTTCCTGCATCGCTGTCGAGCACGAGGTGACTCGGAATATCCCACTGGAGATGCACCAGGCGCTCGCGCACGAGATCCGCGGTGGTCTCGCGCAAGGGATCCAACGCTTCGTGGACCGCGAACGTCTCGCGGTGCAACGGGAGGCGGCCATCTTCGAGACGCGCGAGATCCAGCACGCCGTCGGCGAGATAGAGGAGTTGGCGCGCCTCCCGCGCAATACTACGCACCGCGTGACCGGCATCGGAAGGCAGCCCTTGCTCGGCGAGAACGTCGGCGTATCCCATGACGACCGTCAGCGGCGTGCGCATGTCGTGCGACAGGCCGGTCAGCAGATCGGTGCGCGCACGGCCGGCGGCCTGCAGACGCTGATTGACGTCGCGCAACTGCTGCGCCTGTCCAAAGAGTTGGCGACGGTTCTGATCGATGTAGTGTGCGCCCAGGGTGGAGAATATCGCGTCCGAAACCAGCGCGATGAAATCGTACGTCGGCACCGGGCCGCTGTGTGCCCCCGCGAGCAACGCCAGTGAGTGGGCGCCGATCACCCCGACGTTGAGCGCGAGCTGAAACCGTGCCCCCCAGGGCACGAACACCGACGACACCAGCATGAACGCGATGTACGTCAGCAGCACGTACAACATGTCGCCGCCGACCACCGCATTGTAGAGCGCGAGGATGACGCAGACGCTCACGTTCGACGCCAGCGCGATCCACGCCGTCGTCGGATGGCGGCAGACGCGCATGCGGCGCCAACCCGCAATCACGACCGCGAGCTGAACCAGCCACGCCGCAATGAGCCACCAGTGCCGGGCCGGGTAGTACGTTCCTTCGACAAACGAGCCGATCGCGGCAAAGACAAGGTAGAGCGTGAGCCCAATGCGCCAGCGGCGCGCCGTGAGTTCGCCGGTTTCTTCCGCGAATGTGGCGGCGGTTCCGCCGCCCTCGGAGCCATGCTGCGGTGCGTCGCGTGACACGGCTCTGGCCCTTAGCACGGGCGCGCCATCGGCGCGAAGCCGCCCGCCGCAGCGTGAACGCAGCATGTCAGTCCTTGACAAACTGCGTCATGAAACTCTAAGTTCGGACCCATGTGAGGTGGGATGTGGGGATTACAATCGTCCAGAAGAGCGAAGTAGGCGTTCGCAAACCCGATCCAAAGATCGCGCTGGTTTTAGCCGGCGGCGCGATTACCGGGGGGGCGTTTAAGCTCGGCGGGCTGAAGGCCCTCGACGACTTCCTCGTCAATCGCAAGATCAACGATTTCGACACCTACGTCGGCCTCAGCGCTGGCGCCGTGTTGGCCGCGCCGCTGGCCGCGGGCATTAGCCCGGCCGAGATGCTCAAGAGCCTTGAGGGTAAGTCCGAAGAGATCTCGCAGTTCCAAGCGCTTGATTTCTACAGCCCCAACTGGCGCGAGTTCGCCGAGCGCCCGCTGCAGTTCACGCTCGACCTCGCCGCCTACGCGCCGGGCGTCCTACTCGACCTCGGGCGCCACGCGCCCACGCTGTTCGGCACCTTGCGGCGCGGTCTCGCGGCGTATTTGCGCGAGCCGTCATCGCAACATCTGTGGGACATGGTCGAGCCGATCGTCGAGACCATCGACAAGCGGCGCAGCTTTCCGTTCGTGCTCGACTACCTGCCGTCGGGCTTCTTCGACAACTCGAGCATTGAGCGATACCTGCGCCGCAACTTCGAACGGGGCGGCATCAGCAACGACTTCCGCACCCTCTACCAGTCGACCAAGCGCGAGCTGTACATCGGCGCGATGAACCTCGACACGGCCGAGCGCGTGGTGTTCGGCCACGACGAGGACGCGTCGGTGACGATCTCCGAGGCGGTGCAGGCCTCGACCGCCCTGCCCGGCTTCTACAAGCCGGCGCGGTTGCACGGTGTCGACTATGTCGACGGCGGTGTGCGGCGCACGGCGAACATCGATGTCGCCATCGAACACGGCGCCGACTTGGTGATCTGCTACAACCCGTTCCGGCCGTTCTCCAACCGCGTCCGGCGCAAGTACGTAAAGGAGTTGGGCAAGGTCGTGGTCGAAGGTCGTCCGTTGGTCGACACTGGGTTGCTCACGGTGATCAACCAAGTGTTCCGCACGCTGCTCCACTCGCGCCTGCAGTACGGTCTGCGCCAGTATCAGGATGATCCGCACTTCCACGGCGACATCCTCGTCATCGAGCCGAAGGAATCCGACCAGCACTTCTTCCAGATGAGCGCGCTCGCCTACTGGCAACGCGCCATAGCCGCGCAGCACGGCTACATCTCGGTGACGCAATCGATCGAGCAGAACTACGAACTGATCAAGCCGATCCTCGAAGGCTACGGCATCGCGATCACCCGCCGCGCCGCCCGCGCCGGCGTCGACCGGCTGCGCGCCGACAACGAAGACGAAGCCTCCGACGTGCTGACTCGCGAGATTCCGCGCCGCAACCTCAGCGTGGCGTAGAGCGTTCGGTATACAGTGCCGGGAACGGCGAGGAGCACGGGATGACCGACTATGAGTTCACGGTCGTGATCGAGCGAGACGAGGACGGACGCTTCGTCGCGATCTGCCCGGCCCTGCAGGGTTGCTATACCGAAGGCGAGAGCGCGGAGGAAGCACGCGGTCTCATCGAGGATGCGATTCGTCTCCACGTTGAAGATCGCTTGGCCTCTGGCGAACCGATCTGTCAGGAAGTTGGGGCGACCAAGGTCCGCGTTGCGGTATGAGTCCGCGGCTGCCGACACGCAGCGCGCAGGACGTTCTGCTTCTCCTCAAACGCAAAGGCTTCGTCGCCGTTCGCCAGAGCGGCAGTCATGTGATCCTCCAGCATCCAGACGGCCGCCGCACCACGGTGCCGGTTCACAAGGGTCGCAACCTCGGGCGTGGCCTGCTTCGTCAGATCATGCGCGACGCCGATCTCACAGTCGATGATTTGATTGGCTGAAGGCGAGCAGCCGAGCTGCTCTTCTAACAGAGTGTGGAGGACACGAGCCGAATTACCTCGAATTGCCTCCTTCCCGACTTGACCCCGAAATTCCCCTGCTGAGGGCAAGCAGAACATCGCGACACGCGACTTCGAGAAACTGTCTCTTGGGCAGCCCAGTCCGTCCTGCTCGCCTTGATGCTGTGTTCGAACAGCAGATTCCCCTGGACGAAAATAAAGCGGGCAAGTCGCTTGACAAACGAGGTAGCATGCGATTTTTAGCCGGCCAACCGACAGGAGGAAGCCATGCCATCGAAGACCACAACGGTCAGGCTCGCCCACGGAATGATACTGCCGGATGCGAGCACTATTCGTGCGCTAATGAAAGAACTTCGCACGCGTGCAGACAAGGATCGGAGTCTGGGGCGTCGGTGGAGGTCTAATCCACGTGCGGTTCTTGCGGAGTTGGGCCTCGCCCGGCCCATTCAGAACCAGATTCTCAGCGAAGAAGGTCTGCGGGTGGTACGTCGCTCTGGAGAACTGCAGCTCGAATCGGGGTGCTACAGCTGCTCGGGGTGCTGCTGCACAGGCTGCTCCTACTCAGGTTGATCGCTCGCCAGCGACTCGTTTCTCTTCGGAAGCAATGCCGAGCGGCCTTGAGCACCCGGCACGGGTTGAAGCTCGTCTCGCGGCCCTCTACGCCGACCGCCTTGCAGCGTTCGTTCGTACCCTCGGCCGTGATTGGGTCGTTCACGAGCGCTCCACGAAGAACCTAACTTGGCTGTACTGCGGGCACAGCTCCGGCATCCCAACCCACGGCTGGAAGGTGCACGTCTCGCTCGCGATCGCGGAAGCGACAGATGCGTTTTTGAGGATTCTGGAGTATCTCCGAGAGGAGATGCTGTCGTTCAAATTGCCGAACAGTCTCGGTGGAGTATCAGCTCTCAATAGCGGGCTCGCAGGGCCGACCCAGTTTGGAAAAGTCCTGACCATCTACCCATCATCGACAGCTCAGGCTTGCTTGGTGGCCAAGCACCTAGATTCAGTGATTCCCGTTAGAAGGGGTCCTCGAGTGCCATCTGACAGATACCTTCGGGCAGACGGTGCGATATCGTTAAGATACGGTAGCTTCACGCTTGATCGCGTTTTGGTGGACGCGTTCGGGCGTTTCGAGCCAGCGATCGAAACTCCGTTCGGGCTCTCACGCGACGAGCGTACAGCCACCGGTCGCCAGTCAGCGTTCGCCGATCCTTTGCCACTGTCGCTCGAACCCCAGCACGATCACTCGGCTCTCGCGACAAACGACGCGCTGTTCAGAAAAGATTCGACAGAATACGTTCCGCTGTGTCTGCTACAGCAGACGCCACGCGGCCGTGTGTTTCTTGCCGGAGACATCAACTCGGCGCAAACCGTGATCATCAAGACCGCGGAACAGGGTGTCATGAGCGACATTGCCGGTCACGATGCCGCGAGTCGGTTGTTAAACGAATTTAGGGTGTTGAGGCAACTAAGACAGGCTGGCCTCACAGTGGCGCCCGAACCAATCGTGATGAACGCTGAAGTGCCATGGATGGCCGTGGCCGATGTACAAGGCGAAACAGTCGACTCGCTTCCACCCGATCAGCAATTGCTTCGGCTCGCCGATGCGGCGGACAGACTTGCGCGGGTGCACGAAGCCGGTTTTGTGCACCGGGATGTCAAGCTTGCCAACATCCTGGCGACGCACGACGAAGTCGTCCTCATCGATTGGGAGCTAGCCTCCAGAATCGGCAGCGAGGAGCCAATCATCGGAGGAACAAGGGGTCATGTTGCGCCCGAAGTGATCCGGGGGAAGTACGCTGCCGAGCAGGCGACGCCTATGGCAGATGTGTTCGGCGTCGGGGCCTCCGTGGCGCATGCGTTACTGAGGTGCAATCCGGCGCTGCTTCCGGCTGGCAGCGGTAGGCTCATTGGTCTCCTGGTTCTAGGCGGGAACAAAGACGCCGCGATCGTCGTAAGGAGGTGTGTTGCTGCCGATGTAGCACGCCGTCCAACAGCGGCAGACGTGCGCGACAGCATACGGCGTCTTCGAGTTCGCACTGCGGCAATGTTCCTTCAAACAAAGGTGGTGAAGCGCGGTAGTCGAAGGTGGGCACTCCGAGCGGCGTACGAAGTCGCGAACCTGACGCGGAGGTACCGATCACCCACACCTGGCGGCACTGCGTGGCAGAATCGCCATTTTCAAGCAGATTTTCTCTGCGAGAGTATCAATTTGGGCGCGGCTGGGATCATCATCGGTCTGCTAACGATTGCAGAATTTACGCGGCGCGACTCGCACGTTGACGATGTCCAACGCGCAGCCGAGTGGCTCGCGAACGCCGCACCGCCCAAAGCTTCATGTGGTCTGTTTACCGGAAATGCGGGCGTCGCCCTCGCGCTCGCGTTGGTTGGTACGCGCTTCGGTGAACCGAGGTTCATCGCAGCATCACTAGAACGTTTAGGCGTGGCCGCGGAAGCGCGAGATGAGCAGGATTTGTTCGCCGGCGCGGCCGGTGTCCTGTGGGCAGGGGCTGCTATTGGGCGGCTCCTGGGAGAGGTAGCGCGTGACATTGTTGCTCCTCTCGCACGATGGCTGAACGACACTGTGGTTGTTCGTGACGACCTGCTCGTGTGGAGAAACTCAGGTAGGCTCGATTCGGCAAAGGAACCCTTTACCGGGGCTGCTCATGGGGCAGCAGGAATAGCTCTTGCGCTCCGGGTCTGGAGTAGCGAGAGTCGACAGATAGACGGAACGCTATTGGCCCGTGAAATACTGTTGCGTCTCTACGAGAAGGCAAGAGTGGAGCCGGGTGACGCGATGCGACGGTCCCTGGACGTTCCCGTGCTGCCGACGCCGTCGAACGAATGGTGTCATGGAAGCATGGGATATGTTTGGTGCGCCCTGCAGGCATTCCCGAATGATCCGGCCTTTGAGCCGGCGATCGACTGGGCAGCATCGCGTCTCTACGCGGCACCACGTGTTAGCAACGTCACATTCTGCCATGGCCTAGCAGGGCAGCTTGAGGTGTGGCGAATGTTGACTCGGAACGCCCGGTGGGACCGAATCGCGCAGCACCGTAGCAGCGAAATTGCCGCCTGCTTGAGATTGCTGACAGAGAGAAGCAGCGGCCTTACGACATGGTGTGCAGAAGATCCGAACGTATTCACGCCTGACCTGTGGGTTGGCTTTCTAGGCCCCGCAACCGCAGTCGCGAGACATTTCATGGGTGAGTCATTGCCACTGATGTCGCTTGATTGAACGATTGGGTGCTGGGAGAGATCGTGCGTATCACTCTTGATCGTTTACCACGAAGTGCCGTCATCTGTGCAATTGGGGTGTGGGACCCGGTCCTCGAATGTAATCGCAAACTGTTCCGCCAACTTGCTAAGACATCGCGTAGCGAGCACTATACTAGCGTCATCGTGACGTTAGATCCTCCGCCAGCAATGTTCAACCATGGCCGAAAAGAGTGGGCGACATTTGATAATCTAGCGGCGCGGCTCTCATTTCAGCGCAACGAGGGCATCGACACGACAATCGTTGCGCGAATAAGTCACCGCGAAACCAAGCTCGGCGCGAGGTGGTTTTTCGATGTACTCTCCAACTACGTCGATATCGCCCAGATCTGGCTCGGTGCGCGGCAATCCCTAGGTCCAGATCACGAGGGATCTTCGGCTGCTATTCTTGAGTACGCATCGCGACGCAAGATACGCGTGGTGCGGCTGCCGAATCGGTTCACTCGCAACGTATCCGGGCGCGGAAGGGAATGGCTTCGTATCGGGAGCGTCTGTCGTGCGAGAAAAATGTCGGGCGTGAACCTTTGTGGCGAAAGCCCCCCCATTCTAAACGAGTGAGCGTCGCCTGGTTGCCAGGAAACTATACCGCGAGAATCATAGAGGATCCGTCGCAAGTCGATGGCGATACTGTGGAGTTGCAACTTTTGCAATCCGGTTCTGGGCTCCCAGCGTTCACGTGGCCCGAAGCGGCGTCGAAGTGGCTGCGCTTCATCGCTGGGCCGCTCGACCAGCGAGGGAGAGGTGATCTCTGAACAACGGTTGAAGCCGCCGTGCGGACTCTACCAACCGCGTCAAGCGCAAACTTGGGGTGCGTCTGGAAGTGGGCGTTCGCTTGAACCGCTTCGCCGGGGAACGATGCGGAGCGCCGCGTCGCTACAGTCAGAACGTGGGTGTGGGGTTCCCACGCCGCACGCCGGACCGTAAGCTCGTCCAAGGCCAACGGCTTGGACGAGCCCGCACGACACGATCGATCATCACCTTCTGCAGGCTGCCGGAGAGAATCCCAGTGGCCGGATTATCAGGTAGCCAGGACACGCTGCGCCGGCTCAGCGTGTCTGCGCCCCCTGGCGTTCGACTTCCCGCAGCACCGCAGCGATCAGCGGCGCCTGCAGCACGGCTTCCAGGCTCCGGCCTTTCGCATCGGGCGCACTGCCCAATCAGCACACGCGCTAAACGGAAGATGGGCGCCGTGGTCAATCGGGTCGGCGGCGTACTCGCCTGTTCCCTCAGACTCCCACCAACGATCGCAGCTTGGCGCGGGCCTGATCCATCGAGCGGGCCGAAAGCCGACCCAGCCGGCGGCGGACGGCGGCGACGTGAATGGTCGCAAGCTTGTGCAACCTGAGAACCGACGTCACCTTCAGTCCGGTCTGCCCGTGCTCGTCGAGTTGCGGATCAAGGACCAGATCGGTTGGGGCGGAGTGACGGACGAGATGTAGGCAACGAGGATCTCGTTGGTCGACGCGGTCTGTGGTGTGAGCAGCAGAACCGGGCGCTGCTTCATCCCCGGGGCGTCGCCGAACGGAAAGCCGCTAGATGAATCTCACCGGGCTGCATCCTCCGGTTCCCCGTCGTTGACCGTGTAGATGTCCTCGCGGACATCGCCGAGCTCGGCCGCCCACTGTCGCGCAACGCCGCGTTCCCACGCTTCCCCGGCTTCATCTTCCTCGGGGACCAGAATGATGACCCGTACCCGCCCCGGCCGCAGATCCGGCGGCACGATTCCCTGTAGACGGTGCTGGTCATCGATCTCCGCGCTTACTTCGAGGGCCTTCATGCTCGACCTCTGGCAGATTCACTGGGATTTCGTGCGGCGACCATAGCATGCCATCTCTGGAAAAGCTTCCGGCGCACTCACGAACGCACTGCAGAATAGATTCGCGTGAGGCCGCCTCCCAATCGTCTTGCGGATCGACCAGCAGCAGTGTGGCGCAGGAGGATGTCGCCAGCAGTTCATCCACGAGACCTTCCCAGGCTCGATACAACTCGATGACTGCTTGACGGCCCTTGAGGCCGCGGCTTCGTGCCCACGGGTATTTCGAAACGTAGGCCACGTTCTGGGAGGCCCATGATTCACCGCGCTCGCGATGCACGCGCGTCAACGCTTGGTCGATGTTGCTCGGCCGAAGATAGATGAGCAGTGGGTCAGCCGCGGTGATCTGACTTTCGATTCTCGCAAACACCGCCTTGACTTCATCGATCGGCGCCCCGTCCATAAGGTTGGGCAGCACCGAGTTCTGCAGAAACGTGCTCTCAAGAATGATCGTTTGCTGGCCGCCGGTGCAGCGGCTGGCCAGTCGCGCCCATTGATCCAGCCCGTACACCTCCGCATCCCTCGCCAAGCCGTCCTCGCCGTCGTCGGATTGCGCGGCCATGTTGCGATAGTGGGTTCTGAGCAAGTCGATCGCTTTGGTTCGGATCGGATGATCGTCCGCAAACTCGTGATAGACGCGGGCGTCTTCACCCTGGCTAATGAGCCAATTCGCCAGCTTCGAAGCCGTCGTCGACTTTCCCACGCCGATCATGCCCTCGATCAGGATCAAACGCCCTGCCGCCATACTGGGTCTGTAACCGAAACTTCGAGCCTCAGGCCGCGCGCCGCTTCGTCGGCGCCCCGAAGTAGCGCGCGAGATCCTGTCGACTACTGCCCATGCTGACGAGCGAACGAACAAGTAGGTCGATGCTGACCGATGGATCACCGGCCTCCATCTTCGCCACCCGAGACTGACTCGATCCAAGCATTCGCCCCGCTTGCGCTTGGGTCATCTTTCGCCGCGTCCGTTGCTCACGCAGCGCCTTTGCGAGATCGAGCTTCAGCTCCACCACCGCAGCCTCGGCATCGGTCAGCGCCAGGAACTCCCTGGCGGAGCCGACCTTCCATCCAGCGGCTTCCAGCCGTTTCTTCTTCTGCCGTTTCATCGCTCCCTACTTCCGCAACCGATCGATGTCGCCGATCTTCGGACCCGGGCCGGGAGCAGCGCGCCCTGCCGCTACAGGCTCGACGATTCGGGTGGAACGATCTGCTCTAGCTGGCGCACGAGCGGAGGCAGCTCGGCACTGACCACGTCCCAGACGAGATCGTAGTCAACCTCCAAGTAAGTCATGCACCACCTTGTGCCGCATGCCGATGATCTTGCGCCACGGAACCTCGGGATGCGCTTGTTGGAACGGTGACGAGACGCGGCGCGCGGCTTCGCCGAGCGTTTGGACGAGATGGGTCAGCGCGAGCCGAAGGTCCTCGTCGGCGTCGTACGCGGCGCGACTGCGCACTTGCCGATCGCCTTGCGGGCCATGTCGAGCATGTGGCCGACATAGACCAGGTCATCCTTCTGCGTACTGCGTCTCGGCACTCTCGATGACGCGGCCGCGGAGCCGACGATTGAGATACTTCTCTCGCACGAGATCGACCCGGTGACCGCCGAGGATCTGCGACAGCTCATCCTCGATATCGAAGACCCTGAATCCGACGACCTGACCGGGTTCGAAGTCGACGAGTACGTCGACGTCACTGTCTGGCCGGAAGTCGTCCGTCAATACCGACCCGAACAGGGCCAATCTGCGGATGTGATGCCGCCGGCACAACGCCGCGACTCGCTCGTGGTCGATGAAAATCCTGGCGCCCATGGTCTCCCCATACCATATTCGACGCGGAGGCTGGAATCGACACGACTAGTAAGGCAGCGCTCGAAGACGGAGGTGCCGCACGTTTGTCCGTCACGCGGCATGCCGGATCTTGGCCTTGAGAGCACGGCTTCGAGCAGAGCGCGCGCATTCGCGAGATTCCACGCCGCAACCTCAGCGTGGCGTAAGGGCGGTAGGCAGTAGCGCCCCGACTGCCTACTGCCCTCTGCCTACTGTCTACTGTTCTCCGCTCACAGACGTTCGATGATGGTCGCGATGCCCATGCCGATGCCGATGCACATTGTGGCGAGGCCGTAGCGCTTGTTCTGCCGTTCGAGTTCGTCGACCAATGTGCCGATCAACATCGCGCCGGTTGCGCCGAGCGGATGACCCATCGCGATCGCGCCGCCGTTGACGTTGACGCGCTCCGGGTCCATGCCGATTTCCTGCATCACGCACAGCGGCACCGGGGCGAACGCTTCGTTGATTTCAATCAGATCGATGTCGCGCTAGTTCCATCGTCCCCGCCAGCGGCGAGCACTGCCCGGTTAGAAGTCGCCTAGACGCCGGAGCTTCTCCTTCACCTCTTGTAGAACCGGCTTCGGGACGTCTCCGAGCGGCCGCCGGAGCCGGCGGTTGTCGATCGCGCGGCTCTGGTCGATCATAACCTCGCAATCCGCCGCGTTGCCCGCCATGCCATGCGGTAGAGCGACCCGCAGCAGATTCTCTCCTGACAGGTGCGTGGTGCACGGGAGAACCCATGTGGAAGGGTGATCGGCTTGATTGAGGAGGTCGGTCTGGATCACCAGTACGGGCCGCAGCTTGCCTGCCTCGGTTCCCTGCCTCGGGCTCAAGTCGGCGAGGTAGAGTGTTCCGTGGCGAATCGCTGCCTTCAATCGAGTCCCTCGCCAGCGAGATGATCCAACTCCCGGATCTCCTTCATCGTCGATTGTCGCGTCGCGCGCGATGCCACCCGGTACGCCGCCTTGAGCGTCCGCCGCTCGGTTCTCTCCTGCAGCAGCCGCAGCCCGCGTCGGATCACCTCGACGTTGCTCTTCAGTTTGAGACGCGACTTAAGAGAATGAACGAGTCGGAGTTCCTCCTGCGGCAGGGTGACACTCGACTTGGCATTGGTCCTCATGCCGTTTTCATACCGCGACGGCCGCCGCCACGGCAAGCGCTCGGCAATTATCTGTAAGCGATGGCGGTGCGCACAGCGAATCAAGGCGGTACGACGCCGCAGGGCAGGAATGAGCAGACTTTTGTCGAGACGCCCCCGGCGGAGCGTCTCGACCGAATGGAGGACTACGGACGTTCGCAGAATTACAGACGTTCCAGAACTACAAGCGTTCGATGATCGTCGCGATGCCCATGCCGATGCCGATACACATCGTGGCGAGACCGTAGCGCTTGTTCTGCCGTTCGAGTTCGTCGACCAGCGTGCCGATCAACATCGCGCCGGTTGCGCCGAGCGGATGCCCCATCGCGATCGCGCCGCCGTTGACGTTGACCCGCTCCGGGTCCATGCCGGTTTCTTGGATCACGCACAGCGGCACTGGCGCGAACGCTTCGTTGATTTCAATCAGATCGATATCACCGATCCTTAGGCCCGCGCGCCTCAAGACCTTCTGCGTCGCCGGGATCGGCCCGGTCAGCATGATGACCGGCTCGGAGCCGACGATCATCTGATCGACGATGCGCGCGCGTGGTTTGAGGCCGAGTTCCTTCACCTTCTTTGCCGACGCCAGCATGACCGCCGCAGCGCCGTCGACGATGCCGCTCGAATTGCCGGCCGTGATCTTGCCGTCGGGCTTGAACGACGGCGTCAAGGCCATCAGCCCTTCCAACGTCGACTGCGGCCGCACGTGCTCGTCGGTGTCGAACAGCTTCGCTTCGCCATTGAGCGTCACCTTCATCGGAATCAGGCTCTTCTTGAAGCGGCCTTCCTGAATCGCGCGCCACGCTTTCTGCTGGCTGGCGAGCGCGAAGCGATCGATTTCCTCGCGGCCGTAGTTCCACTTCTCCACGATCATCTCGGCAGAGAGACCTTGCGGCACGAGGTTGTACTTTTCCATCAAGCTCATCGGCAGCGGTCCCATGTCCGAACCCATGGGCACACGAGTCATGTTCTCCACGCCGCCGGCAACGACGAGATCTTGCGCGCCCGCCTTGATCGCCTGCGCAGCGAAGTTCACGGCCTGCTGACCCGAGCCGCAGAAGCGATTGAGCGTCACGCCCGGCACGTCCACCGGCCAACCCGCCGCCAGCACCGCACCACGGGCGATGTTCGTGCCCTGCTCGCCAGTCTCGCTAACGCAGCCGATCACCGCGTCTTCGATTTCCTTGGGATCGACGCCGGTGCGCGCGGTGATCGCGTTGAACACCGCCACCAGCAGATCCATCGGATGGACGTTGCTCAGACTGCCCTTGCGCCGGCCACGGGCGGTACGGCACGCATCAATGATGTACGCTTCGGACATGGGAAACCTCCATTCGGGGAAAAATCAGATGAGGCAGGACTAACAGCCGTTCATCTCGCAGTCAATGTGGGAACCGGCTACGCGTCGTCGGTTTCTTGGGACTCTTCGCGCAAGGCCAGCAGCGGATCGCCGAGGGTTTGAACGATCCATCGATGAACGTCGCCAACGCGTCGCTCCCATCCGCGTTCCACGTGCAGGGCATGACCTGCGTCCGGATCCATTTGCAGCACCGCGCCGACGTGCTGGGCCAAGCGCGCGACATCGGCCTGCGCCACGAACGCGTCGGCGCTACCGGCGACAACGAGCGTCGGCGTTGCCGTCGGCGCGATGTCGATGGCATCGCGTACGAGTGTCCGTAACAGGACGACGGACTCACGGGTGTCCGCATCGAGCGGCTCGCCGAAATAGGCCCGGCCGCGCGCGCCCCGCGGCGCACGGATCGTGCGGCCGAATCCAAGAGCTGGCCGAAGCAAACGCGCGGGAGTGTCGCTGAACGGGCGTGGCACGATCGGCGCCAGCGCAACCGCTGCACGCGCGATCGTCGCCGTCCGTAGGGCCAGCAGCGCACCAACATCATGTCCGATCACCACGGGCTGGGCGGGCAGAGCAGCAATGACGCGCCGGATCTCACGCTCGATTTCCAACAACGAACTCGCCGCAGCGGCACCGTCGCAGTCGCGCCAGTTCAGCGCGTAACAGGCCCAACCACGATGCGCGAGAAATCCGCTCCACCGGCGCCACACAGCGGCGGTGTGCCACAACCCATGGAGCAACAGCAGCGGCGCGGTGAACTTCGGACTCTCGCCGCCGCTGACCTCGACGCTCAGTTCGCCGATCCGAAGATTCATGCTGAGTCCTTCGCGCGCGCAGCGTGCGATCGCAAGCCCCAGAAACAGACAGGCCCTCTGGAGTATCCAGAGGGCCTGTCCGCCGAGCCCGAAGGCTCAACCTGAGGGAGGGAAAAAAAACCTGGCCTAGTGAATGGCCTCAGTCAACGTGACGCTGGCTACTTCTTCTTCTTGCCAGCGGCTTTCTTCTTCGCAGGGGCTTTCTTCTTCGCCACAGCCTTCTTCCCTTTCTTTGCCTTCTTCTTCATCGGCATAGGATCCTCCTTGGAGACCACGCTGGGTCTCGACTTTCCTCACAGCTCCCATTCCCTCAGGCATTCTCCACCTCATTCAGCCACCCACCACCAGTTACGGTCCGGATTATAGGAAGTCACCTTCCATCGTGTCAATAGGAGAATGGCATTTTGGAAAACTTTTTCCGGGCGAAAGCCCGCCGCCCAAAAGCGAAAAACCGGGAGCGTGAAGTGGTGCTCGTCGCATTGCGCGCGCTCGGTAGCAGATTGTTTTACCCCGTCCTCCACAACCGCGCGCGCGGTTTGTCCACAGCTCAGATACCAAACAGCAACTGCAATAGCGCACGCACCACGGACCATCCCGCGCTCTGCGCCAAGTCCCGCTTGATGTCCGTGGGTTCGTCGTCAGCGGCGAGTGGCGCGCTCGCCGCCGCGTCGAGATTCTTCACCGTCGACCAATTCGTCGCGCTGGCGTAGCGCTGCGTGAGTTCCTGTAGCGCTGCGGCACTTACTGGTACTGGCTGCGATCGTGGCGTTGCCGCGTGCGCACCTTTGAAGCGGCGGAGTTCGCCACGGTTGAGCCACATTCCCTCACACGCGCGGCAGCGTTCGATGTGCGCGTCGGCCGGCAACACCGGATCACGAAATTCGTGCATGGCCGTGACGCAACGCGGGCACTTGAGTTCGCTCGGCACTGTCGCCACCGGCGCCCGCAGCGCCGGTTGATCGACTGGATCAAGCCGCGCGACGTCGCTTGCGTCGATCGGAAATAATTCCCAGCGGTCGCACCACAACCCGCCGCAGCGCTCGCATTGATCGAGCGCAATCAGGTAACCGCTACGCGAGTGCGCGGTGACTGGCCGCAGCGCGATGTCGCAATTGGGACAGGCGGGGGCACTCATACGGCTGTGCCGTGCGCGAGTGCGCGCAGAATCGCGATGCGCCGCGCCAACGGCGGATGCGTCGCTAGCAGGTCCGCCAACCGTCCGTCGCGGGAACCGATACTGCGCTGCAACGGATCGCTGATGAACAGGTGTGCAGTACCACGAGTCGCAGCGCGCAACGGCGTCGCGATGGCGCCGATCTTCTCCAGCGCGCGCGCCAACCCCAGCGGGTTACGCGTGAGCTCCGCCGCCGTCGCGTCCGCCAGGTATTCGCGTTGCCGTGAGATCGCCATCGCCAACAAGCGCGACAGCAAGGGCGCAATCACCAATGCGATCGGCAGCAGAACGATCAGGAGGATGCCGCCGCGCCGGCGCCGCTCGCCGCCCACATAGAACATGCGCCGCCCCCAATCCGCCAGCATCACCAGGCCGCCCAACAGCACACCGACCACCGTCATCACCAGCGTATCGCGGTTGGCGATGTGCGCCATCTCGTGCGCGATCACGCCTTGCATCTCTTCGCGATCGAGCCGCTCCATCGCGCCCTCGGTCACCGCGATCGCGGCGTGCTGCGGGTCGCGACCGACAGACAAGGCGTTGGGCGCCGGATCGAGCAGCACGTAGATCGCTGGCTGCGGCAGCCCCGCCGCCAATGCCATCTCGGCCACGATGTTGCGCAGTTGGCGATGCTCGGCGAGATTGGGGTCGAGCGGATCGGCCAGCAGTGATGCCATCACCAGCCGGGCACCCGCAAAATACGACGTCAGCGCTAGGCCGCCCGACGCCACCAAGGCGATGAACGAGACGAACGGCAAGCCTTCGCCGTGCGGATCAAGGAAGCCGTAGGTCGTGACGTCGAGCGCGAAGCCGAGGCTGAGGAACGCCAGAATGAATACTGCGAGAAACGCAAACGTGCGCCGGCGGTTCTGAACCTGTCGCGCGTAGAGGTCCACAAGTGGCTAGGACTTCAGCGTGAGGTCGACATGCGAGATGGTGCGATCCGCGTCGTCGGCGCTGAAGAACTCGGCGCGCTGAAACCCGAAGAAGTTGGCCAGCAGGTTGGACGGGAACACTTCCTGGCGCGAGTTAAACTGCATGACGGTATCGTTGTAGAACTGGCGCGCGAAGGTGAGTTGGTTCTCGGTCGTCGTCAGCTCTTCCTGCAGTTGCAGCACGTTCTGGTTGCTCTTCAGTTCCGGATAATTCTCGATGACCGCGAGCAAACGCCCGAGCGATTGCGTCAACTGGCGCTCGGTCTCCGCGGTCTCCGCCACCGTCGTCGCGCTCACCGCCTTGGCGCGCGCGGCGACCACCCGTTCGAGCGTGTCGCGCTCGAACTGCATCGCACCCTTCACGGTCTCAATGAGATTGGGAATGAGGTCGTGGCGCCGTTTGAGCTGCACATCGATTTGCTTCCAACCGTTCTGGACCCGGTTTCGCAGCGTCACCAATCCGTTGTAGCTCAGCACCGCCCACGCAGCGGCGCCAAGGACGAGCAGGAGCAGAATGGTCGACATATGCCACCTCAGCGCCGCAGCACGGCGCGGCCGGGATACTCCGCTTTGCGGCCGAGTATCTCTTCGATCCGGAGTAACTGATTGTACTTCGCGGTGCGCTCGCCTCGGCAAGCGCTGCCGGTCTTGATCTGGCCGGCATTCACGGCAACGGCCAGGTCAGCGATGGTGGAGTCCTCGGTCTCACCGGAGCGGTGAGAGATCACGGTCGTGTAGCCCGCCGCCTTCGCCATCCGAATCGTTTCGAGGGTCTCAGTCAGCGTGCCGATCTGATTGAGCTTGATCAAGATCGAATTGCCGATGCCGGTGTCGATGCCGCGGCGCAAACGGATCGGGTTGGTGACGAACAAGTCGTCGCCGACCAATTGCACGCGGCGCCCGAGTCGCGCCGAGAGCGCTTGCCAGCCGTCCCAATCGTCCTCGGCGAGTCCGTCTTCAATCGAGACAATCGGATAGCGCGCCACCCAGTCGGCGTAGAAGTCAATCATCGCCGTACTCGATCGCCGCACCCCGTCCGATTTGCGGAAGACGTAGGCGCCGCGGTCGAAGAACTCGCTGGCGGCCGGGTCGAGGGCGAGCACCACCTGACGCCCGGGCTTGTAGCCGGCACGTTCGATCGCTTCGAGAATGATCTCGACCGCCTCTTGATTCGAACCGAGCGACGGCGCGAAGCCGCCTTCGTCACCGACCCCGGTGCTGTACTTGCGTTCCTTGAGTACGGTACGCAGTGTGTGAAAGACCTCTGTGCCGATGCGCAGCCCCTCGGCGAAGCTGCGCGCACCCACCGGCATCACCATGAATTCTTGCAAGTCCACCGAGCTATCCGCGTGCGCACCGCCGTTGAGGATGTTCATCATCGGCACCGGCAACACGGTAGCCTGTTTGCCGCCGAGATAGCGAAACAGCGGCTCGCCCACCGCCGCCGCCGCCGCGTGCGCGACCGCGAGCGACACGCCAAGCATCGCGTTGGCGCCGAGGCGGCGCTTGTTGGGCGTCCCGTCGAGATCGATGAGGAAGCGATCGATCGCATCTTGCTTCCGCACGTCGCGGCCCCGCAATGCCGGCGCGATGATCTTATTGACGTTGGCGACCGCTCGGGTGACCCCTTTGCCGAGGTAGCGGCGTTTGCCGTCGCGCAGTTCGAGCGCTTCATGCTCGCCGGTCGAGGCGCCCGACGGCACCGCGGCTCGACCCACGACATCGCCACTCAGCCGCACGTCCACTTCGACGGTCGGATTTCCGCGCGAGTCCAAGATCTCGCGCGCCACGATCTGTTTGATCTTCACCCTCGGTCTCCGCGGCTGTTTGCTATCGTGTCGCGCCTTCCGCTACGATGCGATTCCAACAGTGGGGAAAATGCGATGGCTCTCGTACCACCGCCTCCGGCGAAATACAAAGCGCTCCTGCTCGGCGGCGTGGTGTTTCTCGTCGCGCTCGTGATCGGTGCGATCTACGGCGATCGTGGCTTGATCGATTTGCAGCGCTTGCGCGGCGAGCAGCAACGGCTGGAACAGTTGGCGTTCGAGCGCCAGCAGGCCAACGCGCAATTGCGCGAGCACATTCAGCGGCTGCGCTCCGACGATCGCTATCTCGAGCGGCGCGCGCGCCAGCAGTTGCATTGGGCGAAGCCCGGTGAGGTCATCTATCGGTTCGACGAACCAAACGGCGAACCCAAAGCAAGGCCGTCTCGCTAGCCGATCGGCGCCAGCGAACGTGGCGCTAGTCGTCGCTCTCGCTCTCGACAAATTCTTCGTACTCGTCGGCCTCCATCAACTCTTCCAGCTCCGCCTCGTCCTTGAGCGTGACTTCGATCAGCCAGCCCTCGTGGTAGGGATCCTCATTGATGAGACTCGGGTTCTCGGTCAGCTCGGTGTTGACGGCCACCACCGTTCCGGTCACCGGCGACGCCAGTTCCAACGCCGTGCGCACCGACTCCAGTTCGCCAAATGGCTCACCACGCTCAACCGCGCTGCCCACTTCCGGCAACTCGACGCCAATGATCTCGCCGAGTTTGCCTTGGCCGTAGTCGGACAGGCCAACCTCGACGCGATCGGCTTCCCCGCGCACCCACAGGTCGTCGTTAGAGAAGCGAATAATGAGCGGCGCGGTGCGCTCCTTCTTGGTTACTTTCTTCTGCCGTGCCACGGGCTGCTCATACAAACGCCCGCTGCGCGGTGTCAAGGGCTAGGAGGTCGAAGTAGTGTCTCAGTTTGAAATTGGCACTGCGGCCCATCTTCTAGCGTCGTGTCTCGCAAATGTCAGCGATAGGCGATCTTTTCTGAGGCGTAGGGGCGATGCATGCATCGCCCTCCGTGTTTCTCCGCGGTGGACGTCAATTCGCGGGCGACGTATGCGTCGCCCCTACAGGGAACCGGGAGTGCTTCGTCGCTCGTTCCTACCAA